>CAZZXB010000022.1:0-27767 GCA_964658025.1 uncultured Janthinobacterium sp. | reverse complement strand
ACGGCCCTTCCGCGTACGATTCGCGTACCGAGCGGGGCCGTTGCGAAGCGACGTACGGCCGACGAACGACGCACGGTCGACGAATCGAATATGGAGGGCGGTTGCAGGGCAACCGCCCTCCATGCGAAGGCCGCCTATAAGCCGGATTCTGTACCGCTCGCGCGGCGGCAGCCATCTCTCTGGGACGTCCGTTACCGAACGCCTCGATGCGATGTAGCTCGTTCGGACGGGCCGTCCGGCGAAGTCGCGACGGGCGCGCTTCGCGTGTCGAGCGATCTTGCTTCGCGTGGGGTTTACCCGAGCGCGCGTCTCCGCGACGCTCCGTGAGCCCTTACCTCACGATTTCACCCTTACCGACCGGAGTCGGCGGTTTGTTTCTGTGGCACTTTCCTTCGAGTTGCCCCGACAGGACGTTATCCTGCACGCCGCCCCGTGAAGCCCGGACTTTCCTCACGCTCCCCGAGCGCGCGACTGCCCGACGACCTTCGCGTCTGCGAGTGTAGCAGAGGCTCGCGCGTCGCGTCCAGGTCGGCCGCGATCATACGGAGATCCCCGGGACGGGGACGTAGTGGTGGAAGATATCCCAAAAGAGCGGGCCGTAGACGGCCGCGATCAGCACCGCGGCGACGACCGCCCACATGCCGAGTCGATCGAGGACGCGCACCACCCGCGAACCCGCATCGATCGGGGCGTCGGCGAACGGGATCGCCGGAACGCGTGCCGGGGCCGCGGGTCTCGATGCGAGCGTTCCGACGGTCACGACGACGAAGCAGATCAGACCGGCCGCGAGCACGGCGCCGCCGGCCGCGGTGAGGACCATCGACGCGCCGTGCACGAACGGATCCGGCGCGAGCGAGCTGATGAAATCGCGGCGCGGCGTTCCGTAAAGGAGCCCTTGCCACATGAGTCCGACGCCGAGCGCGAGCATGCCGACGGCCCAGAGCCACACGCTCGCGAGCGCGATCCGTCGGCCGAACAAGGTGCGACCGCTCAGATGCGGGACGAGCCAATAACTCACGCCGATGAAGCTCAGCGCCGTGGCCGTCCCGACCGTCACGTGGAAGTGGCCGGGCACGAACGCGGTGTCGTGTACTTGTGGATTCACGGCCATGCTCGCGAGTAAGATGCCCGTGGAGCCGCCGACGACGAACGTCGCGAGCGCGAGGAGCTGCGCGGCGACGCTCGGATCGTCCCACGGTAACGCGCGGATCCATCCCGTCCAACCGCGTCCGCCGCGCGCGCGACCGGCCGTCTCGAGCGACGCCGCGACGGTGAAGGCGGTAAGCAGGCTCGGTGCGATGACGAAGAACGTGAAGATCATCTGTTCCATCTTCCAGCCCATCGCGATCCCCGGCGCCGTGATCTCGTGGTGCAGTCCGACCTCGACGGAAAACAGTAAGAAGAGCAAGAACGAGAGGCGCGCGAGCGCGTCCGAGATGAGGCGACCGCCGGCCTGTCGCGGGAGCAGCGCGTACCACGAGATGTACGCGGGAAGGACCCAGAAGTAGACGAGCGCGTGCCCCGTGTACCAGAAGAGCGTGAACGTGACGAGCGGATCGACGCCGTGACGCATGCCGAAGGCCCAGGGGATGAGGAACACGACGAGTTCCGTCACGACGCCGAGCGTGGTGAACGCCCAGAGGATCCAGACGACGGAGCTCTGGTAGGTCACGAGCGGCGTCACGGCTCCCGGGTTGCGACGTTTCCACGTCGCGCGCATGCGGAGCGTTTCCGCGCCGACCATGAGGCTCCCGACCACGACGAGCGCGAGTCCGACGTAGAAGGGCCACCACGCTTCGAGCGGTGCGTAGAACGTGTAGAGGACGGTCGCGCGGTTGGCGAGCGTGGCCGCGAGCACGAGCGCGAGTCCGAGCGCCATCACGCCGAACGAAAGCCAGATCCACCAGACGCGCACGGGCACGCGCAATTCGCGCGCGGGCAGATAGAAGAGCACGGCGCAGTTGAAGAACGTCGTGAAGACGAGCGCGTTGAGCACGCCGTGGATCGACAATCCTTGATAGTACGACGCGAGCGGCATCGCGCCGTACACGTCGACGTTCGCGTAGTTCAGCGCCTGTGCGGGTCCGACGAGCGATCCGATCGTGAGCGCGGCGAGCGCGGTGAGGACGAAGGCGAGCGCCGGGCGCCGTAGCGCGGCATGCGCGTCGGCGGAAACGATCTGCGGGGTGCTCGCGGGCACGGGCAAGGTGGCTACGGACACGGTCGCTCCCCGCCGCTCACGGCGTTTCGAGTTTCGCGCGTTCCGCGGCGACGGCGGTCGAGGAGAGGGCGGGCTCGCGCGCGCGCGCGATCTCGGCCGCTCCGAACGCGCCCGCGTCGCCGGAGACGGGCGACGTCCCCGGCCACGCGGTCGTCACGTACTCGAGCACGGCCGCGATCTCGCGATCGTTCAAGCGATCGCGCCACGCCGGCATCGCGCCGTCGTAGGCGACGCCGCGGACGCGGATCGGACCGCCGAGTCCGTCGAGCACGACGTGCGCGATCGTCCGCCGACCCGCGGCCGACCGGGTGTATTCGGCGAGCGATCCGGCGAGCGGCGGGAACGTCCCGGGGATGCCGCGCCCGGTCGCCTGATGGCAGGCGACGCAATTCGTCGCGAACACGGCCGAGCCGACGACGGGCGTCGACCCGGACGCGCTCGCCGTACGCTCGAACGCGGCGGCGCTCGATACGACGAACGTCGCGAGCATGTTCTGATGTCCGATCCCGCAATACTGATCGCAGACGATCGCGTACGTGCGCGCGCGCGGGAACGTCGCGGAGACGTGCGCGACGTATCCCGGGAAGACTTCGACGTTGACGTTGCCCTGCGGGATCGTGAACCCGTGCACCACGTCCGCGCTCGTCACGAAAAAATCGACGTCGGCGCCGATCGGCACGCGGATCGTCGCGGGCGTGAATCCGTATTGGCGCGCGATCACGACGGCGCGGAAACGGTTCGGTCCGGTGCGCGTGACGCCGGGATGGCGAAACATCTCGCTCGCGAGGATGGTCTCGACGGGAGCCACGGCTTCGGTCATCGGGATACGTCCGGGATGCGCGGCGACGAAGACCATGCTCACGACGAGGATGACCGCGAGCACGACGAGCCCGCTTCCGAGCCAGCGCCATTCGAATCGCGACATCAGTCCGTCCGCCCCGACGCGGTCGTCGCGTGGGATCACCGCTCAGCCTCGCACGAGCACGAGCGCGAAGATCGAGGCGAAGACGGCGACGATCGCGATCCCGAGGATCGAGACGACGAGGACCGCGCCCTTGGGCATCGCGTCCATCTAGGAGACGTCCGCTTTGGCGAGCGACGCATCGGTCGATGCGGACGTGCGAAACGCCCAGCGCGCGACGAGTCCGTCCGCGAGGCGTTCGAGCACGTCCCGCGACGTCGCGCGCGCGATGCGGCGACCGATCGCGCGGTCGAAGAGCGAACCCATCCGTCCGAGCGGCGGAACGTATTCGCCGTGAAGCCGGATCGTCGTCTGCAAGCCGCGGATGCGAAAGCGTATCGCGCCTTCGAGATCGGGAAAAAAGCGGGACTTCGCCTCCCAACCGAACGCGTACTCGTCGTGCGCGCGCCCGAGTTCGCTCGGATCGGGTCGTCGCAAGAAGCGCGTCGTCACGCGATGCGACATCCCGCCGGCGAACGGTAGACCCAACCGACGGAACGAAAAACGCGCGTCCCACTTCGACGCTCCGAAGTTCGCCAAGATGAACCGCGCCTCTTCGATCGCGAACGAGAACGGGCAATCCGCGACCGCCTCGAGGACGATCGACGTGGTCGCCGCCGGTCGCGCCGTCCGCGAAACGCGCGCTCGTTGCGCTCCCGCTCCCGACATTCCCTCACCTCGCCCGAGATCGTGTTCGATGCTTCGGTGCGACGTCGCCGTCGCTCGCGGTCGGCGAGCGAACGGCGGCGAAGCACGGCGTCGGAATCATTCTATCTCGGCCGCTGCGGCGTCCGTATCGGTGAACGTGGGGATGATGTCGCGCCGGAGTCGTTCGCGGCTCGCGCGATCGCGACGGCGGGTGATTCCGTGTCGGTCGTGAACCGAACCGATGGAAGTCGAGGCACACGTGGTACGAGACGGAAATCGCGGACCGTCCGAGACGGCGTTCGAGCGCGATCGCGCAAGCGCCGTCGCGTCGTCTCCGACCTCGCGCGCCGACGCGAGCCGACGGACGGAGCTCTCCGACGCGCTCGTCTCCGATATCTTGCGCGTCGTGCCGTGGTCGAGCTGGACGTATGCGAACGTCGAGCAGAACGGCGACGTACGGTCGACGTCGGGTTCTCGTGAGGGCGCCCTCCCGATCGCCGACGTCCTCGACGAATTCCGCCGTCAGCGATCCAAATCGTCGAGCGGATCCCGCATCGCGGCGACGATGCAGCCGCTTCCGTCGCGCGCGAACGGGATCACGTTACTGTTCGCCGATGCGAGCACGAATTTCGGCATCCTCGTGCTCGCGCGGACCGAAGACGCTCGCGCGTTTACGTCCAGCGAGATCCGGTTGCTCACGTTCGCGCTCGACGACGCATCCGAACGGCTTTCGACGTTCCGGCTGCAGCCGTCGCGGCCGCGCGCTTCCGCGACGAAGGCGATCGAATCGAAGGTCTTCCCGGACGCTTCCGATTCGGCGTTCTACGTGCTCGACGAATCGTTACGCATCGTCATGGCCTGGAGCGCGATCGAACCGAGCGCGAGTCCGAGCGGCGCGGCGGCGGCTCGCGGCTCGGAGCGTCTTCCCGAGATGCTCGAACGTAGCGTCCGCGAACTCGTCGCCGGATGGGGGCGCGATCCGGGTGGCGCGACGGCACTGCGCCCGTTCGATTTTCTCGTCGTGCGGGCGCATCCGATCCTCGGCGCGGACGGGCCGTACGTCGGCGTGCGAGTCGACCGTTTCGTGCCGCGCAACTCGCTCGTCGCCCCGGCCGAGCGTTATCGCATCTCGCCGCGCGAGGTTCAGGTGCTCGCGCTGATGCTCGACGGCGAACGGCTCGCGCAGATCGGTACGCACCTGCACATCACGTCGTCGACGGTTCAGGACCATATCAAAAGCATGCTCGACAAGACCGAGAGCCGGAACCGGAGCGAGCTCATCGCGCGCGTGCTCGGTTGGGAGTCGAACGCGCGCTGACGCCCGTCCGGCGGGCGTATCGCGCGTTTCCCGGGTAGGCGCGACCGGCCGATCGCGATAGGCTGGACGGGATCGAACTTCCGGGTGCGGCCCGGGAACGAGCGATCGGAAAGCGTTACGGCGTGAGCCGCTCGAGCTGTTTGGCCGGGATGCGTGAAGCGGACGTCGCGATGTTCCGCGGCGTCCTCGACGAGATCGGCGAACCCGTCCCCTTCGTCGTCGCGCGCGTGAGCGTCGCCGAACTCGGGCGCATGGAGCCGGGGCTTTTGATCTGCGACGTCGACGCGCTCGAGCGGGATCCGCTCGAACGCTTGCGTCAGATGCGTTTCGTGCTCGCGGAGTGCGTCGTCGCGATCTACACGGATCGCGTCGGCGACGCGTGGACGCGTGCGTGTCATCTCGCGGGCGCGAACGGCGTGCTCTCGCGTACGTCGTCGGAGCGCGCGCTCGCGATCGGTCTGCGGCGTGCGATCCGGACGGGCTGCTACACCGATCCGTCGTGCGTGCGACGCGAGGAGCGCCGCCGGTCCTCGCGCGCGTGACGCCCGCGGCGCGTTCGCGCGAATCGCGAGCGGGCGCATGGCGCGAGCGGCGTTACGCTCCGAAGACGGGCGCGACGGGACGCGCGCGTCCCGAGCGTTCGATCGCCGCGGCGTGAACGCCGACCGGGACGACGTCGAAGAGCTCGCGGTAGATCGCGAGCGCGCGCGAGAGCGTCTCGAGTTTTTTTTGCTTCGGGAAGTTCATCGCCGGAAAGAACGCGAGCGTCGAAACGTCGGTGCCGTCGAGAAAATCGAGCGGATGCAGTAGGAGCGACGGCGCGACCCCGAGCGCGCGGCACGCGAGTAACGCGGCGCGAAAATACGCGAGCGCGAGCCACGGCGAATACGTGGCGAGGTAGAGCACGTAACTGAAGTGGATCGGCACCTTGACGACCGGGAACGTCGTCACGGGGATCTCGAGCAGGCTGCGCGCGCCGAGATCCCAGCGATACGAATTGAGCGGTCTGAGACCTTCGGAGACGCCGCCGAAGAGCGCCTTGCGTTGTTCGCGTTCTTCGGCCGTCAATTTCGCGGTCATGAAATAATACGCGCGCGCGAGCGGACCGACGTACGTCGGGAAGGTCGAGCAGTCGTAGTCGTAGCCGGCGTCGGCGAGGACGTCGAGCGTCGCGCGCGAGAGGCTGAAGCCCGGACCGCGAAAGCCGACCGGACGGACGCCCGTCGCCGCTTCGATCGCCTCGGTCGCGGCGACGATCTCGTCGTTCTGCTCGTCGTGCGGCTTCGTGTGGAGCCACGGTTCGTGATGGAACGAGTGGTTGCCGATCTCGTGTCCGGCCGCCGGAATCCGGAGGAGGGCCTCGCCGTTCTTCGCGAGCGCCGCATCTTGACCGACGACGAAGACGGTGACGCGTTGGTCGAGCGAGCCGAGCACGTCGAGAAAGCGCGGGACGACGAGATCGAGATAGGACGGGAACGATTGCCATGCGGGATCGCCGTGCGTCTTGATGTACGCCCACTCGTTGTCGAGATCGAGCGAGAGGCTCGCGAGCGGTTTCAACGGCGGCTCGCGGAGACGGCGTCGATCGCGGCGAGCCCGCGTTCGACCAGGCCGATCGTCTCGTTGACGTTGAGCGTCCCGTTGACGATGTGGGTCGAGTTGAGGACGAAGACGCCCGGCACGCTCGTCGCGATCGGCGGGATCCGTTTCGAATACCCGAGCGTCGCGATCGGGAAGACGTGGCGCACGCGCGAGATGCGGAACGCGCGGATGCGGTCGCGCGTGAAATCGGGATACATCCGTTCGAGCGCGGAGACGAACGACTCTTGGATCTCGTCGTCGCGACATTCGAAGAGCGGATCGTCGGGGCGGAGATATTTCGGTAGGTACACGAGCGCGCGACCGTCCCACGCGCGGCGATCGACGACGTTCGCCATATCGATGACGGCGGAGAAGGGAACCCACGAGTCCGTGAGGTTCGAGACGTAATACGGTCCGAGCGGTCGATCGAGTAACGCCGACGCGCAGACGATCCCGCCGTAGATCTTCGACGCGAGCCGATCGCGTTCGTCGTGTTGCAGATCCGGAATCATCGTCGCGGCGACGGGCGCGGCGACCGTGACGACGGCGTTCGCGAACGTCCGGGCCGAGCCGTCCTCGAACGCGACGCGGACGTTCTCGCCGATCGCGGAGACCGCGGAGACGCGGGCGCCGGAGACGAGTTCGACGCCGAGCGAGCGGAGTCGCGCGAGCAACACGTCCAGGATGCGCGCGTAGCCGCCCGGCAGGTAGCCGAAGCGTTCCGAACCGAGGCCGGCGCGTCTGGCCGCGTAGAGTCGGACGATGATCGCCCAGATGAACGCGGCCGACGCGTCGCGATAGCGATCGCCGAGTTTCGCGAGCAAGAGCGGGCGCCAGATCGTCTCGAACGTCTTCGATCCCGATCGCTCCGTGAGCCAGCGCTCGACCGAGATATTTTCGAGCGGCATCGGATCGGAGATGCGCGACCCGCTAAAGATCGTAATCCCCAGGCGCAATTTGTCGATGAGACCGAGCGGCGGGAAGCGCAAGAAATCGAGCGCGTTGTTCATCGGGTGGAAACGGCCGCCGGAGTAGAAGCCCGTGCCGACCGACGTCCAGCGCATATCGTCTTCGAGTCCGAGATCGGCGAGGAGTTCGCGCACGAGCCGGTCGGAGTACAGCGTCACGTGGTAGTGCCGATCCCACGTCACGTCGCCGAGCCGCCATGCGTCGGCGAGTCCGCCGAAGCCGTCCGCGCCTTCGAAGACGGTGACCGTCTCGCCGCGCTCCGCGAGTCGGAGCGCCGTCGTGAGACCGAGCATGCCTCCGCCGATCACGGCGAATTCGCGCGACGTCGTCGCCGTGCCGGGTACGTCGTGGGATTCGACCGCGCGAACGTTCATAGACCTCGAGTGGGACAAAGAGGGGAGCCGTGCTCGTCGCTGCGAACGAAGGCTCGGCTACGGGACCCGGGGGCATAGCTCAGTTGGTAGAGCATCACGCTGGCAGCGTGAGGGTCAGGAGTTCGAGTCTCCTTGCCTCCACCATGACGTCCGAAGCGAGCTCGCGCTAGCGCCAATCGTAGCATCCGCGCGTTACACGATTCCGGCGCGGATCGCGTGCACCGCGGCCTGCGTGCGCGCCGAGATGTTGAGTTTGGAGAAGATGCGCGAGACGTGATTCTTCACGGTTTTCTCGCTCAAGTGGAGCCGCGCGCTGATCTGCTTGTTGGCGAGACCCTCGGCGATGAGCTTGAGCACTTCGGCCTCGCGCGCCGAGAGTTCCATGATGTCGGGCTTGCCGTTTTGTTGGCTGCGGCGACGGAGCAGACCGCCGGCCACGCGCGGGTCGACGTACGACTGACCGCCCGCGACGGTCTTCACCGCGCGCACGAGTTCGGCGGGCGAGATGTCCTTCACGATGTAGGCTTCCGCGCCGCTCGAGAGACAGCGCTGCATCATCTCGGGCGCGAGGTGCATCGAGAGCACGCAGATGCGCGCCGCCGGGAGCGCCTGACTGCACACGCCGATCGATAGCGAGACGTCGGAAGGCTGGCCGTCGAGATCGACGACGACGAGTTCGGGCCGTAGGCCCGCGAGAAGCGTCGCGTCGGCCGCGCGGTAATCGCCGACGATCTCGAAGGCGCCGTCCTCGGCGAAGATGCCCGAAAGGGCCTTCGCGAAGAGCACTTGGGATTCGATGATCGCTAAGCGTGGTGCGTTCGGCAAAGTATTCTCGATGCTCCGTGAGCCGGCGCACGATAGACGAAGTACGACGAAATCCGGATTCGGCTCCCAACGGGCGAACCGTAACGTTCGCTCTCGAACCGTGATTCGGCGTGCGTGGGGGTTCCCCGTCTCGGCTCCCGCATGGGTCGTTAGGGCGCGATCACGGCGTCGGAGAGGGCGCGGCCGTCGGCGCTCGGACCGAGGATCGTATCGGCCCCGAGCGCGCGCGCGAGGGCGTTCCACGCGGGGTCGTCCGTCCGGGTGATCACGACGATCCTCGCGGCGGGCATCGTCGCGCGGGTCCGGCGGACGGTCTCGAGCGGTCGCGCCGCGAGTCCGTCGAAACAGAGCACGACGGCGTCGGGACGGACGCGTCGCAACGTCGGCGCGGTCGCGCGGCCGCTCACGGAGCGAAATCCCGCCTGGCTGAGAATCGAGCGCAGAAACGGCACGATGAGCCGATGGCGCTCCACGATGAGCGCGGTCGGAACGGGTCCGGCGGACGACGGTGACGGCGATAGCATGGTCACACTTCGTATCGGCCGACGAAGCGGAATCACGAGCCCCGGAACGACCGACCGTGACATGCCTTACAATTCGTCCGGCGCGACCGGGAAGTCATCGCGCGGACGCGTTCGACTTTCGTAAAGCCGCGGGCGAACGGACGAGCCCGACGAGCAATCCCGCCGCGTAGCCGACGTGGACGAGCGGGAAAAACGCGAGCGTCCCCGCCGTCACGGCCGCGGGCTCGCCCGGACGCCGGAAACGGATCGTGGCGAGCGCGTAGAGCGCGTAGAGCGGAAGTAGGAGCGCGCGCAGCGGCGAGAGCAGGAGCGCGAGCGATCCGACGAGCGCGACCGGCGCCGCGACGTGACGCGCGCGGACGGCTCGCGGATAGCGCTTGAACGTCTGCATGCGCCAGAATCCGTACCGCGACCATTGCCGGATCGTCGCGAGCGGTCCGCGCGTCGAGATGCGTCCCGCCTCGACCGGGACGCGCACGATGCGGCCGCCCGCCGCGCGGATGCGTTCGGTCAGCTCGCAGTCTTCGTTGGCCCGCCAGCGTTCGTCGAAGCCGCCGAGCCGCGCGAGGACGCCCGGTCGCCAGGCGCCGAGGTAGACGGTCGTGACGTCGCGCGGACGCGCGTCGCGGGCGCGATAGTCGGCGGGTCCCAGTCCCAGCGGATTGGAGTAGAGCGCGACGCCGAGCGCCGCGCCGTACCCCACGACGCCGAGATGCGGCGTCGGCGCGCCGCCGACGCACCAGACGTCGGCCGGGAGCTCCGCGAAGGAGCGATCGATCGTTTCGAGATAGGTCGGTCCGTAGATCGTGTGCGCGTCGAGACGGACGATCGTCGTCGCGGGATCTGCGGCGGCGATGCCGACGTTGAGCGCGTGCGGGATCGAGCGCACGCGAGCTCGGACGAGACGTCCGCGAATCCCGCTCGTGGCGAGCCACGACGTAAATATTGCATCGCTGCCATCATTCGAGCCGTTGTCGACGCCGATAACGAAGAAGCGATCGTGCGACAGCGTCTGCGCGGCGAGCGAGGCGAGCGTCGCCGGAAGGTCGCGCGCTTCGTCGAGGAACGGCATCACGCACGTTACGGCGGGAGACGACATCTGATCGACATTCGACATGCTAAGGACGGTATCGGCACGGCGGCGTCCGCGCTCTCCCGCCCGGCCGCGAAAAAACGCGTGCGCGTCGTCCACGTCGTGCAACATCTCAAAAAAGGCGGCGCGGAGACGCTCGTGCGGGCGCTCTGCTCCGGTCTCGCGCGGGGCGACGTCGACGTGCACGTCGTCTCGATCTACGACGACGGCCTGAGCGCGCAGGAGCGCGCGGCGCTCGGCGTTCCCGTTCACGCGATCGCGCGCCGCGGCCGTGCCGATCTCGGATTTTTTCCGCGGCTCGTCGCGAAGGTGCGCGACCTGCGGCCCGACGTCGTCCACGCGCATCTCCATGCCGGAAAGTATGCGGGACGCGCGGCGGCCGTCGCGGCGGGGGTTCCGACGATCGTGTTCACCGAGCACGGCGAGGAGCCGGGCGGTTTCGTCCGCGCGACGGCCGACCGGATCCTGCGCGCCAGAACCGCGCGCTTCGTCGTGTTCGGCGAAGCCCAACGCGCGGCGCTCGCGCGGCGCGAGGGCGTGCCCGTCGAGCGGATCGTCGTCATCCCCAACGGCGTCGCGGAGCCGCCCGCCGCCGACCGGAACGCGCTACGCGCGTCGCTCGGGATCGCGCCCGAGACCTTCGCCGTCTATCTCCCCGCGCGGCTCGCCGCGCAGAAGAATCAGCAGCTCGCGATCCGCGCGTTCGCACGGCGCTGGCGCGACGATCCGACGCGACGGCTCTATCTCGCGGGCGTCGGACCCGACGAACTCGAGTTGCGCGCGCTCGTCGAACGTCTCGAACTCTCGTCGCGCATCGAATTTCTCGGCTTTCGCGACGACGCGGCGACGCTCGGACGCGCGATGGATCTCTTTCTGTTGCCCTCGGTCTGGGAGCGCATGCCGCTCGCGCTCGGCGAGGCGATGCTCGCCGGGGTGCCGGTCGTCACGACGCCGTGGGCCGGGGTGACGGAGTTCGTCGCCGACGGCGAGACCGCGCTCGTCGCGACCGCATCCGACGTCGACGCGTTCGCGCGCGCGCTCGCGCGGGCGGAAGACGCGCTCCTGCTCGCCGGGATCGCGAAACGCGCGCGCGCCTACGCCGTCCGTCGCTTCGATCTCGCGCGCTGCGTGCGCGCGCACCGCGAGCTCTACCTCGGGCTCGTCCCCGCCGCGCCGAAGTGAAACTCGCATACGTCACGGCGCGGATGCCGTTCGCCTTCGCCGAGCAATTCTTCGAACCCGAGATCGATTCGCTCGCCGACACGTTCGACGTGACGGTGATCCCGACGCGCGCGACCGACGCGACGAATCGCTATCCCGCGCTCCGCGCGCGCGCCCACTATCTCGGCCTGCTCGACGGGCACGTGGCGCGCCTCGCCGCGCGGGAGTTCGCGCGCGCGCCGCGCGCCGCGCTGCGTGCGTTCGCGTCGATCGCGTTCGCGCCGTCGGCGCTCCGCGCGCGCGCGGTCAACCTCGTGCTCTTCCCGAAGGCGCTCGCGCTCGCGTCGGAGCTGCGCCGACTCGAGATCGAGCACGTGCACGTGAACTGGATGACGAGTTCCGCGACCATCGTCTACGTCGCCTCGCGACTCACGGGCATCCCGTTCAGCATCACGGCGCACCAGCACGACATCTTCTACGACAACCTCACCGTCCCGAAGGTCCGAGCGGCGACGTTCGTGCGCGTCATCTCGGAGCGCAATCGCGACCACCTGCGCGCGCTCGTGCCGCCGGAACTGCGCGCGAAGTGCGTCGCCGTCCATCTCGGCGTCGCGTTGCCGCGCGCGGCCGCGGACGCGCCGCCGCGCGCGATCCCGCGGATCCTCTGCGCCGCGCGGATGTGCGTCTGGAAGGGGCATCGCTATCTGCTCGCCGCCCTCGCGCTGCTCCGCGACCGCGGCGTCGCGTTCGCCTGCGATCTCGCGGGCGACGGCGAGATCGCGGCCGACGTCGCGGCGCTCGTGGCACGGTACGATCTCGGCGATCGGGTGACGATCCTCGGCAACGTGCCCCACGCGGATCTCGTGGCGCGGCTCGAGAGCGGCGCCTACGATCTCGCGGTTCTCGCGAGTACCGAACGCGACGGCGAACACGAGGGTATCCCGGTCGCGCTCATGGAGGCGATGGCCGCGGGCCTCCCGGTGGTCGCGACGCGAACCGGAAGCATCCCCGAACTCGTTACCGATGCGTCGGACGGAACGCTCGTCCCGCAGGCGGATCCGAGCGCGCTCGCGGCGGCGCTCGAGGACCTGCTGCGCGATCCCGCGCTTCGCGCCCGATACGGCACCCGCGGCCGGGAACGTGTGCTCCGCGATTTTTCGACCGACGCTACAACCGAGGAACTCGCCTCGCTCTTGCTCGCCTCGGCCCCGTGGTACCGAGGGAGTCACGCGAAGGAGGGGGACCTAAGTCCCACGACAAGGGCCGATGAGTCGCTTCGTGTCGCGGGCTGAAACCCGTATGTTGGAGTCGATCATGCAACCGTCCCATACCGATCTCCGGGCGCGCTTCGTCGCCGCCGGTCGCGCCGTCGCTCTGGCGACGGTCGTCGCCGCGGCGCTCGCCGCGTCCCGACCCGCCGCGGCGCAGGAAGCGGATCCGTCGGCTCCGGCGCCGGCGCCCGCGGCGGCCGCGCCCGCCTCGAGCTACGGCTCGACGGGCGCGATCCCGACGGTCGGTTCGAACTACAAGTTACGGCCGGGCGACGAGATCACGCTCAGCGTCTACGGCGAGACGACGCTCTCGCCGCAACAGCCCCTGCGGGTGCTCCCCGGCGGCGCCGTGGAGATCCCGCTCGTCGGCGAGGTGATCGTCGGCGGTCGGACGCCGAGCCAAGCCGGCGCGGTCGTCGCGCGCAAGTTGCAACGGTACCTGCGCGATCCGCGCGTCACGATCGCGCTCTTCACGGTCGCGCCGATCGAGACGCTCGTGCTCGGCAACGTCAGGGCGCCGGGCAAGTACGTGCTCACCCCGCCCGCCAAACTCACGGACGTGATCGCGGCCGCGGGCGGCCTCGGACCGACGGACGGCGATCTCCCCGACGCCCGCATCCAGTCGTCGGCGGGCGGCGTGTCGACCGTCTCGCTCCAGAAACTCCTACACGACGGCGACGTCGGGCTCAACGTCCCGGTCCAACCGGGCGACGAAGTCTACGTCCCCTCGCCGAACCTCTTCGACGTCCACGTGCTCGGCGCGGTCGACAAACCGGGCGACGTCGTGTTGCACGAAGGCGACGACATCGCGATGGCCGTGGCCCGCGCGGGGACGAGCACGAACGCCAATCCCGATCTCAACCACATCACGGTCACGCGCGCGGCGGCCGACGGAACGACGTCGACGACGAACGTGAACCTCTACGAGATCATCAAGGGCGGCGATCCGTCCAAAGATATGAAGCTGCAAAAAGGCGATCTCGTCTACGTCCCCCAGGGGCGCAAGAACGGGTCCGCGGGCGGCGTCGGCGACGCGTTGCTCTTCCTCCGACACCTCGTGTTCTTCTAGGGCGATCGCATGTTGAATCGTGGCTCCGACATCACCCCCTTCACGCGCGTCGCGGCGCCCGCGCCCTTCGATCCGAGCGGCTTCTCCGCCGCGAGCGGTCGCGACATCGATCCGCACCGGCTCTGGAAAGTCGTCCTGCGCCGTCGCAAACTCTTGCTCTCGGTCTGGCTCGGGTTCGTCGTCGCCGTCGCGCTCTTCACGTTCTTGCAGCACAAGAAATACACGACGCAGGTCAAGTTGATCGCCGGCGCGACCAGCAGTAACAGCACGGTCGATCAAACCAATAACGTCGGAACCAACCTGCCGGTCCTCAACGCCCTGCTCGCGGCGACGGGCGTGCAGAGCGCGGCGACCTACGCGGAACTCATCCAGCAGGCGCCGGTCGCGCAAGCCGTCGCGAAAGAACTCAAGCTCGGCATCTCGCCCGCGGATCTGCTCACGCACGTCCAGGTGAAGCCCGTCACCGATACCGCGATCCTCGGCATCGACGCGACGTGGAAAGATCCCGCGACCTCGGCGAAGATCGCGAACGCCTTCGCGGCGACGTTCATCGAACGCGAGCGCGATCTCGTCTCGAACCAAGCCGACAGCGCGATCGCGTTCCTCGAGCGCGACCTCCCCGACGCCGAACGTCGGATGCGCGACGCGCAGGACGCCCTCTCCGCCTATCAGGTGCGTTCCGGCATCGCCGATCTCACGACGCAGACGCAGAGTTCCGTCGCGGCGCTCGCGGCGCTCGACGCCAAGGAGAAAACCGAAGAAGTCGACGCGGCGCAGGCGCAGGCGCAGCTCGGCGCGATTCAAGAACAGCTCGCGGCGACGCCCGAGACGATCGTCGGCGCGCAGACCGTGGCGCAGAATCCCGTCTCGGGCCAACTCGCGACGCAGATCTCGTCGCTGAAGGTCCAACTCGAAACCGCGCGTCGCCAGTACACCGATAACTATCCGACCGTCATCGCGCTCCGCTCGCAGCTCGCGGCGGCGGAACGACAGGCGAAAACGCAGCCGTCGCAAGTCGTCTCCGGCACGTCGAGCATCCCCAACCCCGTGTACCAGCAGCTCTCGCAGACGGCCGCGACGCTCTCGGCGACGATCGCCTCGGCGCAGTCGCAGATCGCGACCGTCCGCGCGCAGAAGGCCGCGGCGCAACCGCAACTCGATCGGCTTCCGGGGCAGACGCGGCGCATCACGGATCTCCAGCGCGAAGCGCGCGCCGCCGAGAGCGTGTACGAAGCGCTGCAACGCAAGTATCAAGACGCGCTCGTCTCGCGGACGACCGCGCTCAGCGACGTCTCGATCACGCAGAGCGCCGATCCGAGCGTCTATCGCGAGTCGCCGAACGCGCCGTTCAACCTCGCGCTCGGCATCGTGCTCGGGCTCGCCCTCGCGATCGCCGCGATCTTCGTCGCCGAATTCATCGACGATCGCTTTCGCACCGAAGACGACGTCAAGGAGCGACTCGGGCTCCCCGTCCTCGCGACGATCCCGCTCGTCGATTCGCGCGGCGACGACGACTGGCTCAAGCCGCTCTCGGTCGAGTCGTTCTACCAACTCGTCGCGTCGCTGCGTTATTCGTCCGCGCATCCGCCGCGCACGATCGCGTTCACGAGCGCCTCGCAGGGCGACGGAAAGTCGTCGGTCGTCGTGAACACGGCGGTGAGCCTCGCGCTCATGAACGCGCGCGTGCTCGTCATCGACGCGGACCTGCGCCGCCCGACGATCCATCAGAAGATGGACCTGCGCAACGAGTCGGGCGTCTCCGACGTGCTCGTCGGCGTGACGCGCCTCCAGGATGCGATCGTCGGCACGGAACACGCGCGCGTCTTCGTGTTACCGAGCGGACGACCGGCGCCCAATCCCGTCGGCCTGCTCCAAGGCGAGGCGTTCGATCGTCTCTTACGTCAGGCGCGCGAGCAGTTCGATTACGTGCTCATCGACGCGCCGGCGCTCCGTTCGATCGTCGACGGCGTCGTGCTCGGGATCAAAGCGGAAGGGACGGTCCTCGTCGTCTCCGCGGCGCAATCCGGCGCGCGCGACGTCCGCGGCGCGATCGACAAGTTGCGTTCCGTGGACGGCATCAATCTGCTCGGCGTCGTGCTCAACGCCACGCGTCCCGACAAGCGCGAGACCGCGACGAACTACTACCTCGGCGGGGGACAGACCCTCGCCCTTCCCGCGGAGCCGCGCGCGTAATGCATCCGCACCGACCGTACGCGCGTCCGCGTCAGCCCGTCCGCGTGTTCATCGTCGAACCGCGGCGCCTCGTCGTCGAGGCGCTCCGGCACGTGTACGCCCTCGACGCGTCGCTCTCGGTCGTCGGCGACTCGTCGGGCGTCGATCGTGCGACGCTCGCGGAACTGCGCCCGGATATCGTCGTCCTCGACGTCGACGAGATCGCCGAAACGGTCGAAGAAGCGATCGACGCCTGCGAGAGCGCGTCGCCGCAGACGCGCGTGCTCGTGCTCTCGGCCCAACATCGCCCGCGCGTGATGCAGCGGGCGCTCGCGGCCAAGGCCGCGGCGTTCGTCGTGAAAGACACCTCGGCGAGCCTCATGATCGACATCGTGCATTCGGTCGCGCGCGGCGAATATTACGCCGACCCGCGCATCGCGGGCGCGATGCTGCGACGTCGGACGGGACGGACCACGGATCAAAAAGAACTCTCGGGTCGCGAGTTCGAGATCGTCCGACTCATCGCCGACGGGCTCTCCAATCGCGAGATCGGCGAGCGCCTCTCGCTCTCGGAGAAGACCGTCAAGAACCACGTCAGTCACGTGCTCGCGAAGCTCAAGGTGAACGCCCGCTCCGGGATCGCCGTCTACGCCGTCCGTAACGGCATCGTCAGCTAATCTTCTAACGACGCCCCGAAAGGCTCCAATCGTGCGCACGTACCTGATCGAACCGCAGACGGTGTTCGTCCCGTTCCTCCGGCGCGTGCTCTCGACCGCGGGGCTCGACGTCGTCGCGACGAGCCGCGAGATCGATCGGAAGGATCTCACGACGCACGCCCCCGCCGCCGTGTTCGTCGACGTCGATTATTTCGAGCGCGGCGGGCCGACCGCGATCTGCCACATCCGCGACGCCGCGAAAAACGTCGCCGTCATCGCGTTTTCGGAATCCGAAGATCCGCTCTTCGCCGCGTCGTGCGTGATCTCGGGCGCGAGTGCGGTCTGCTCGAAGAACGACGCCGAGGAGGGCCTCCTCGCGGCGCTCCGCGATACGCTCTCGCAGATCGAGCGTGGCGTCGCCTGATCTCGCCATGATCGCCTCGCATCGGACGCGGCGCCCCGTCCACCCGGTCGTCTACGCGCTCGTCGTCGCGTATCTCGCGCTCTTGGCGTACGGCGTCGTCCACGTGCAGAACGCCTTCGGCGAATTCCATCCGGTCGGGCTCGCCGTGCTCGCGCTCCTCCCGCTCGCGGCGTACGTCACGTTTCGCGCGCCGCTCGTCTTTCCGTTCGGCGCGTACGTCGTGCTCGTGCCGTTCGACTCGATCCTCATGCTCTCGAGCGGCGCGACGATCACGCGTCTCGTCGCGATCTTCGCCGGCGTCGCGCTCCTCTCGCGGATGCTCTTCCTGCGGCGCGTCGAGCGTCCCGGAGCGGCGTGGTTCGCGTGGCTCGCGTTCGTCGGCTACACGATCCTCTCGTTTCTCTGGACGCCCGATCAGGACACGGCGAAGATCGTGTTCCAGCAGACGATCTCGCTCTTTCTCATGATGACGATCGTCGCGATGTATCCCGCGACGAAAACCGAGATCCGCGGACTCGTCGCGACGATCGTCGCGAGCGGCGTCGCCGCCGCGCTCTATTCGGTCCATCTCTACCAATCGGGCGCCGTGAACTCCGAGAATCGCATCTCGCTGAGCACCGATTCCGGACTGACGATCGATCCGAACTACTTCGCCACGAGCTTCGTCCTGCCGATCGCCTTCGCGATGGGCGGGGCGTTCTACGCGCGCGCGCCGCTCGTCCGCATCGCGTGCGCGGGCGCCGCGCTGCTCGCGACGGCGGGGAGTCTCGTCTCGGGTTCGCGCGGCGGCTTCATCGCGATCCTCATCGTCTTCGCCTACTTCGTCTTTCGGAGTCGGCATCGGTTCGTCGCGCTCGGCTTCTGCGGCTTGGGTCTCGCGCTCACGGCATTCTTCCCCTCGGTCTGGGCGCGATTCGCGAACGATCCGTCGGCGGCGGGATCGGGGAGCGGCCGGACGTTCATCTGGCAAACCGGGATGCATTCGTTCGGCGACCATTGGCTCTTCGGCGGCGGCATCGGCTCGTTCGCGACGTTCTACGATCGCGCGCTCTTGCAGACGTTCCAACCGGTGTTCCAGGGCTGGTCGCGTCCGAGCCACAGCATCGTCGTCGGCACGCTCACGGAGTACGGCGTCGTCGGTCTCGCGCTCGTGATGTACGCGTGGTGGCGGACGTTCCGCGAGGCGCGACGGATCGGCGCGAACGATCCGCTCTTCGGGTTACGCGTCGCGAGCGAGGCCGCGATCCTCGGACTCTTCTCGCAGGCGTTCTTTCTCGACACGATCTTCATCAAATATTATTGGCTCGCGTACACGATGCCGCTCGCGCTCGTCGGGCTCGCGGAGCGGCGCCGTGTCCGCTGAGGCGCGCGTCACCGTGCTCGTGCCGGCGTTCAACGAAGAGGCGCATCTCGCCGCGACGCTCGCGAGCGTGCGCGCGCAGACGCGTCCGCCGTTCGAGATCGTCGTCGTCGACGACGGGTCGACCGATCGGACGGCCGAGATCGCGGAGGGTTTCGGCGCGCGCGTCGTGCGGCAGGCCAATCGCGGAATCTCCGCCGCGCGCAACCGGGGGCTCGCCGAGGCCCGCGGCGATTACGTGGCGCTGCTCGACGGCGACGACCTCTGGGAGCCCGAGCGTCTCGCCTGGTTCGAACGCGCGCGCGTCGCGCGCCCGGACGGTGCCTTTTTTTTTGCCGATCACACGATCGATGAAGACGGCGTCCCCAACGCCCCGTCGCATCTGCGCGCGACGCCGCGCTACCTCGCCCTGGCGCGCGGCGCTCTCGCACCCGGCATCGTCGAGATCGCGCGCGGCGATCTCGCACGCGCGCTCGCGTACGGAAACTTTCTCGCGACCAGCACGATCGTCGTGCGCCGCGAGCTCGTCCGGGCGCACGATCTGCGCTTCGACGAAGCGTTGCCGCTGCGCACCGCGGCGCATCAGGTGAGCGAGGACGTGGAATGGTACCTGCGCGTGCTCCGTCACGCGGATGCGGTCGCGATCGAGCGCGTCGTCTCGCACTACGTGCGTTCGCCGAATCGCCAGGCCGACGCCCGCGCCGTCGTCCGTCTCGGTGACGTGATCCTCGGCGAACGCGTCGCCGAGGCGCCCGATCGGTACGCGCCGGGGGCGGCGGAAGCGTTCCGCGAGGTCCGTCGCGCGCAGCAACGCGAGGCGGCGAACCTGCACGCGCGACTCGCGAACTACGCCGCCGCGCGCACCATCCTCGCGTCGGCGCAGCGCGAGCGATTCTCGGTTCGCGACGCCGCCACGATCGGCGCGTTCGCATGCGCGGATTGTCGCGCCGGACGCGCCGCGACGCGTCTCGCGCGGGCGACGTGGCGGACCGTCCTCCGGCCCGCGGTCCGAGGGCTCGCCGCTCGGGGGTCGCGATAGCGAGGGTCGTGCCGGCGACGGGCAGGGGCCGACTGATCGCGGCGGGCGCGATCTACGCGCTCGTCCTCGTCGCGATCGCGTCGCGATTCGGCACCTGGACGGACGAAGAGTACACCCTCGCGACCACCGCGCACGGTCTCGCGTACGCGTGGCGTCGCGCGATCGATTTCGAAGTGCAGGCGCCGCTCTATTTCGCGATCCTCGCGGAGTGGCGTCGGATCGACGGCGACGTGTGGTTCGCGCGGGCGTTCTCGATCGTCTGCGCGACGGGTCTGTTCTTCACGCTTCCCAACCTCTTGCGACGCATCGTCCCCGGCCGCGATCCCTTCGTCGCGACGCTCGCGATCGCGTGCAATCCGTTCGTCCTCTTCATGGCGTTGGACATCCGGCTCTACGCGTTCGCGCTGCTGCTGACGTCGATCGGCTTCATGGCCTTCGACGCCGGCTTCGCCTCGGGCGGCAGCCGACGCGCGCGCGTCGCGTTCGTCGCGATCGGCATCGTCTCGCTCTACACGCAGTACTTTCTCGTGTTCGTATTCATCGGCTACGCCGTCGCGCTCGCGGCGCTGCGCCGCTGGCGGCGGCTCGGCGAATACGTGCTCGTCCTCCTCGCGATCGGTGTGGCGGCGCTCCCGCTCCTGACGATCCTGCACGGGCAGGTCGGGAAATCGGGCGAGACGACCGCGAGCCTCGCGACGCTGTTGCGCGTCACGGCACTCCATCCGTGGCTCGAGTTCGTGCTCCCGACCGACACCTCGCTCGATCGTTCGGGCGGGCGTTACGCGTACGACGCGCTCGCCCTCGCGGGGCTCGCCCTGCTCGCGTTCGTGCGTCCGAAGCTCACGCGACGGACGTTCGCCGCGCTCGTGTGCGCGGCGACGATCGAAGCGATCTTCGTCGCGGTCGTCGCCGTGCTCCGGCTCGATCTCGAACCGCGGCACTACGTCGCGCTTTTCATCCCGTTGCTCCTCGCGGGGTACGGACTCTACGCTGCGGTCGCCGAGCGTCGACGCCGCGCCGGGCGGGCGATCGCTGCCGTCTACATCGCGCTCACCGCGTTCGTCGCGTTCCGGCAGTACGGCGATCTCGCGCAGATGGGCGACAGCGTGCGCGTGGGACGCTATCTCGAGGCGGTCGCGCGGCCGGGCGACGTCGTCGCGATCTTTCCCGCGGACGCCCTGCCGGCGTACGCGCGGCAGTATCGCGGTCCCGTCCGACTCGTGCCCTTCCCGCAGTCGCTCCCGGCCGACACGTTCGACTACGACGCGATCGACGTTCACGACGAAGCCGAGGCGCGCCGCGCGTTCGTGCGACTGCGCGGCGCGCGGCACGTGTGGTTCGTCGTGATGGGTTCGTGCGATGCGGGCGTGGCGGCGTACGGATGCGATCACGTGCTCGCGGCGATGCGCTCGACGACGCGCGTCGAGGAGCGCCGACGCTTCTATCTCGCGAACGTCTACTCGTTAGCGGATCGCTGAGCGCCTCCGACGGCTTCTCCGCGCGTCGTCCGCTCGTTCGCGGGCGCCGACGCGTCGCTCAGACGTCGGCGGGGCGACGTCGGAGTCCGAGACCGGCGAGCACGACGGCGAGTCGAGCGGGGACGTCGCTCGCGACGGGAACGAGCACCTCGCGCGACGGGATGCCGGTGAGCCGCGTGAAGATCGCGACCTTGACCGCGTACGCGCAGACGTACGCGACCGTATCGGCGATCGCCGCGCCGCGGATTCCGAACGTACCGATCGTCGCGAGCGTGACCGCGGCGCAGACGCCGAGCGTCACGCATTCCAACCCGAGCAACAGACCCGGCCGCGCGGCGCGGACGGAGATGAAGTACGAAAGTAATCCGTCGGCGCTGTAGAGGATCATGCCGGGGAGGAGCAGGCGCAGCACGTTTCCGGCCTCCGCGAAACGCGCGCCGTACACGTGGGCGATCAGCCACGGACCGATCGCGAACACGACGACGGCTCCCATCGCCTGGAGCGCGACGATCGACCGGACGAGTCGCGCGGTCAGGTGGGCCGCGTCGCTCGCGTCGAGCATCGCGACCCGGCCGGCCGACGACCACTGCAACGCTCGGCTCACGCCCCACATGATCTCGCCCGTCGCGAGCGCGAGCGTGTAGATGCCGAGCGCGTTCGGCGAGAGCATCGCGCCGACGATGAACACGTCGACGCGGAGCGCGAGGAACGTCACGGTCGACGAGAGTGCCGCTTTCGCTCCGAACGCGGCCTGACGGCGCGCGAGCGCGCCCTCGTCCGCGTCCTGGGCTCCGGTTACGGACCGACGGCGCGCGACCGCGTCTACGTCCGCGTGCGGCGACGGCGCGTCGGCGAGCATGGCGCGGACGCCGAACGAACTCCACACGGCGGCGACGACGTACGTCGCGACCCACGTGCCGAGCACGAACGCGAGCGGGGCGTGCGCGACGACGACGAGCGCGAGGATCGCGAGCGCCCCCCCGCCGCCGATCGTCGAGGCGTTCTTGACGTTGATCCGTTCGATCCGATCGCGGAGTTGGTAGATCACGCCGACGGCTTGCAGGTAGAGCGCGAACGGAAACGCGCACGCCGCGAAGAGGAAGGCGATCTTCTCCGGGTCGCCGTGCCACAGCGAGAGCAAGGTCGTCGTGCCGACGATCGCGCAGAGCGCCGCGAGTCGTAGCGCCGCGTGCCAGACCGCGCGCGCGTCGCGTCTCTCGCTTCCGATCTGATAGGCGACGGCGGATTTGAGACCGTCGGCGGTCGTGACCGCGAAGGTCAACACGATCGCGGCGAAGCTGATGATGCCCTTGCCGCCGGGTCCGAAGGCACGCGCCGTCGCGATCCCCGCCGCGACGCTCGCGCCTTGACTGAAGGCGAGCGTCGCGAAGGTGTGCAGCGTCTTGCGCAGCAGCCCGCGCGCGCCGTCGCCCGTCACGACGGAACGGTCAGGCCGCCGAGTGGAACAAGAATTCGGCGCCCGTCTTGCAGATGATCAAGATGTCCATGAAGATCGACCAATTCTCGAGGTAGAAGAGGTCGTAACTCAAGCGTTCGCCGATCGCCGAGGTATCGACGTTGCGTCGCATGTTCACGTGCGACCAACCCGTGATCCCGGGCTTCACGAGATGGCGCTCGTCGTAGCGCGGCAACATCTTGCGGAATTGCTCGACGTAGTACGGCCGCTCGGGGCGCGGGCCGACGATCGACATCTCGCCGCGCACGACGTTGAAGAGTTGCGGCAGCTCGTCGAGGCTCGTGCGACGCAAGATCCGGCCTACGCGTGTCGTGCGGTCTTCGCCGCTCCGCGCCCAAACCGGACCGCTTCCGACTTCGGCGTCGGGCCGCATGGTACGGAACTTGAGAATTCGGAAGGTGCGGCCCTGGCGACCGACGCGAACCTGACTGTAGAAGATCGGCGCGCCCGAATCGAGGAACACGACGAGGGCGATCGCGAGCATCGCCGGTGCGAGGACGACGAGCGCCGGGACCGCGAGCGCGAGATCGAAGACGCGACGGATGAGTCGCGCGCCCGTCGTGCAGATCGCGAGGCTGCGCGGATAGAGGAGCGCGAGGCCGCCGTCGCGCCGGACGGCGAAGTCGCACGCGTGCGGACGGATGCGCATCGGCGCGAACGCGAGCTTGACGCCGTGACTCTCCGTGAAGCGTAAGAGCGCGGGCATGAGCTCGCCCGGAAGCGCCTCGGTGACGATGATCTCCTCGCATCCGCGATCGAGCGCCGAGCGCAACCAGCCGAGATGCGAGAGATCGCCGTCGAGCGTGGCGAGCGCGAGTTCGTCGTCGAAATCGTCGACCGCGAAGCGGTACACCTCGTCGCTCGCGGTGAGCGAGAGGTCCTGCGGCACCGCGCGGACGCGATCGCCCGTGCCGACGACCGCGATCTTGCGCGCGGTCGGTCGCAGGAGCGAGGTTCGGATCGCGTGGAGGAACGCGCGGGACGACGCGACGAGGGTCGCCGCGAGCAAGACGGTGAGGACGAGCGTGTTCCGGTACGGATGCAGTGCGGGCGTGAGGACGAAGATCGCGAGCGAGGGCGCCATCGCCATCGTCGAGGCCGCGAGCGCGGCGTAGACTTCGTCTCGCGCGTTCGTCGAGAACGAGCGCCGATACATGCCAATGCGTTCGAAGAGCAGGAGCCACAGCACGAACGCGAACGCGAGCGCTTGCAACGACGCGTCGTTCGAGAGAACGCCGTCGAGCGAGCGAGCGGTGACGTTCGCCGCGACGATGCCGGCCACGAACACCACGGCGATGTCGACGCCCATGTAGAGCGCCGATACCGGGAGCGCGTAGCGCGCGGGATGCGGACGTGGACGCGCGCTCGCGCCGAGTGCCGACTCGACCGCGGGCGACTGAGACATGCTCATGTTCGGGACTATCCTACCACGATCGAACGTTGCCCGCGTGTTCGAAATGTGCTAAGAACGAGCCGTAGGTTCTTGCGTCCGTCGCACGGCACTCGAGGGACTTTTCGAACATCGTGACCGCCACTTCTTTTTCTATCGGCTCGGTACGGCCGTCCTTGAGCGTCGTCGTCCCGGCGTATAACGAAGCGGCCGCGATCGAGGCGGTAGTCGAACGGTTGCTCGACGAAATGGCTCGGCTCGGCGATCGGTACGACGTCGAGACGATCGTCGTCGACGACGGCTCCTCCGACGACACGGGCCGCCGTCTCGCCGCCGCTGCGGAGCGTTTTCCCGGGCGGTTTCGCATCGTCACCCACGCGGTGAACCGCGGACTCGAAGCGGCGATCGCGACGGGCGTGCGCGACGCGACGACGGGGATCGTCGTCCTCCTCGACGCCGATATGAGTTACGCGCCCGAGATCGTCGAGCCGCTCGTCCGCCGGCTCATCGAGAGCGGCGCCGCCGCCGTTCTCGCGTCGCCCTACATGGCCGGCGGGCGCGTGGCGAACGTCCCGACGATCCGACTGATCGCGAGCCGCGTCGCGAATTGGCTCCTCGCGTTCTGCGTCGAGCGAAAACTTCACACGTTTACCGGTATGGTCCGGGCGTACGATCGCGGAGCGCTCCTACCGATCCTCGACGCGCCGCGCGACGGCGAGTTCAATACGTGGATCGTCGCGCGACTGCTCGCGAGCGGCCGGTCGATCGAAGAGATTCCGGCCGCCCTCGTCTGGCCGCGCGAACGCTTCGAGAGCGCCTCGCGACTAACGCTCGCGGCGTTGCGCGAACGGTCGCGCCAAGTCTTAACCTCCGTGGTGGCACTATCGCGGGGATATCGGACGTTCAAACGAAAGGTCCCGGCGAGCGAGGGGACCTAAGTCCTATCGAACCGGTCGATTCGGCCGTGGTCGAAACTCCCGGTTCGGACGTAGCATAGGTGGAGTTCCTCAAGGCGGTTCACCGTGAAAGGCAGCCATGATCGTTAATTTGTACGTCGACCACATGATGGCGACGCCGCCCACCTCTTCCGAAGAAGTGTGGGCGGAGACGCGCGACCACGCAAAATTGTTTAGCGATGCTGCAAATCGGATCGGCATGACGCCCGCCGAGTACCGCGAATTCCGCAACAACCTGCTCGATGGTAAGGCGACGTACGTTCGACTCCCGCGCCGGTTGGACGCGATGAGCGGCAACCGCCGCGGCACCGTCTACGCCGTGCACAACGCCGTGATGCAACAACCGGAGATGGGTTGGCGCGTACAACTCGCCGACGGCAACATCGTCTACGTGCCGCAGGCGTGCGGAAACCTCTCGTTCCTCCATCACGCGGCGCTCGCGCACATCCCGTCGCGGAAGGCCGTCGCCTACGTCCCGCATCGTCGCAAGAAGGCCGCGTTCGTCCCGGCCGTCGGTCCGGCGCCCGAGACGCCCGTCTCGATGGTCGCGCCCGCGGCGGAAGTCCCCGTCGACGTCGCGCCGACCGTCGCACAGACGGCGCCGATCGTCGCCGGAGCGCACGGATTCTCGCCGTTCTTCTTGGGAATTCCCGCGGTCATCGGCGGCATCGTCGCCGGCGTCTCGCATCCGAACACGCCGGCCGCGCCGCCGTGTAGCTCGGGCTCGAACCTGCTCGGAGCGTGTCAGAAGTAGCGGAGCGAAACGTTCGGTTCTGAGGGGGACGACGTTCGGAAGGGCCGCGAGCGACCGGCCCTTCCGTTTCGACGGCTCCCCTCGGGTCGACGCGCATCGCTACGTCGTGCGTTCGCAGCACGTCCGCGTATGCGAGATCGTCGGTCGGGCGCGTCGAAGCGCGCTCCGTTTTCGGGGTGCGCCCGGGACTTCGACGTGGCTTCCGCCGTCGACGGCGCCCTTCGCGAGGCGTTCTCCGCTCAGGGCCTCGGTCGTTCGACGATCCAGAGCGCGTTCTCCGCGCGCATCGGATCGCCCGATCGCGCGGCGTTGAGATCGTGCGCGGCGATCGCCGGAATCGGCGATACGTTGCGCGGCGCGGCGCCGAGGTCGCGTCCGATCGCGCGTGCGAGCCTGGCGGACGGCGCGAAGAGATACGCCCGGACGGTCGCGCCCGCGACGCGCGGAGCGTCGTCGTCCGTCAGCAACACGGGCGTTCGCGCGTCGAGATACCGAACGAGCACGAACGTGTTGTCGACGCCGTCCTTCGCGTCGCTCGCGACGACGAGTCCGGGCGGCCCCGCGCCGATCGCCGCGCCGACGGCGCGTTCGGAGAGGTGATCGTTATTGTCCCACCAGGCATCGTAGGTGCGATCGACGAGCGCCGCGATCGCGCCGATGCAGGCGACGCTCGCGAAGGCGAGCGCACCCGCGCGTCGTCGGAGCGCGCGCTCGGATCCGAGCAGGTTCGCGAGCGCGAGCGTGACGAGAAGATCGATCCCGATCCAACTCGACATGTGATAGCGCGTGACGAGCGCGAAGTGCGCGTGCCGGAGCGCGTCGAAAGCGACGAACGGCACGATCGTCGCGAGGACGAGCGCGATCCCGAGTCGCGAGGGGAGCGACGTCCGCACGGTGGCGACCGCACGAAAAGCGGCGAACCCGACGAGCGCGAGCGCCGGCACGAGCGCGATCGCGTAACGCGCGTTCGCGTATTCGGTGTCGAAGAAGACGGCGCCGACGTTGAAGATCCATTTCGTCGCGACCGCGCCGATGCCGTACGAGCCCGCCGCCCACGCCACGCCCGACGATGCCCTGTCCGACGCGCGCGCGGCGGCGAGCGCCCACGGCGCATACGCGCACGCGGCGGCCGCGAACGCCGACGCGAAACCGATCGCGACCGTCCGATCGCGCGCGCGCGCCTCGTAGAACGCGACGACCGCCTGCGCGCCGAGGACGAACGCCGCCGTCGGATTCGCGTAGAGCGCGAGCGTCGCCGCGCACGCGTAGGCGACGAAGCGCGCGGGCGTCGGTCGTTCGAGCGCGCGCAGGAGCAGCCATGCCGTCAGGAGCGTCGCGTCGGCGACGAGCACGTACTCGCGAAATTGCTGCGAGAAGCGGATCTCGATCGGCGAGAGCGCGACGAGCGCGGAGAACAGATAGCCGCCGGTCGTTCCGGCGACGCGTCGCCCGAGGAAGAACGCGAGGGCGATGCCGCACGCGCCGAGCGACGCCGAGAGCGCGCGCATCGCGCGCACGTCGTCGCCGAACGCGCGCGTCCAGAATCGCGCGGCGAGATAGTAGAGCGGTCCGCGTTGCGGCTCTTCGCGAAGCGACGCGATCGTCGCGCGAGCGTCGCGCCGCGCACCGTCGCGTTGAAGCGCGAGCAGCGCGTCCGCCGCGTGGATCTTCCCGTCGAAGCTCGCGTAGAGGTCGTTCTGCACGTGCCCGAAGACGCGAAGTGCCGAGAACGTCTCGTCCGTCCAGAAGACCTTGCGATCGAGCGAATCGAACCGCGCGACGATCCCCAGGACGATCGCGACGAGCGCGACGATTCGGACGGCGCGAACGATCATCGTACTTCCATCATCGAACGCCGCGACGGCCGCCTTGAGCGACGGCGCGTCGTGGAGATGAGGAGGCTCGAACTCCTGACATCCGACTTGCAAAGCCGGCGCTCTACCAACTGAGCTACATCCCCGTCACCGATCGCGCGGCGGAGCGGTTCGAAATGGTGGGCCATCCTGGGTTCGAACCAGGGACCTCATGCTTATCAAGCATGCGCTC
>CAZZXB010000021.1:0-27875 GCA_964658025.1 uncultured Janthinobacterium sp. | reverse complement strand
CGGCGCGCCGTTCGAGGGTCGCGGCGTCGATCCGCACGGGCCTCGGTCGCATCGTCGTTCCTTTCGGTCGGTCGCGCGGGCGACCCCGCTCGGGCCGTCGACGCGAGCGGCGGACGTGTGCGGCGCGCCGTCGAAAGCACGCTCGATGTTCCGCTATCTCACGGCCGGAGAATCGCACGGACCGGCGCTCGTCGGCATACTCGACGGCTTGCCCGCGCATCTCGATTTCGACGCCGACGCGATCAACGCGACGCTCCGCGCGCGACAGGGCGGCTACGGTCGCGGCGGCCGGATGAAGATCGAGACGGACGAGATCGAGATCCTCGCGGGCGTGCGCGGCGGCAAGACGCTCGGTTCGCCGATCTCCGTGTTGATCCGCAACAAGGATTTCGAGAACGTTCGCGCGCTGATGGATCCGCTCACCGGCGGCGGCAAGATGCTGACGAACCCGCGCCCGGGCCACACGGATTTCGCGGGCGCGCTCAAGTATCGTCAGCGCGATCTGCGCAACGTATTGGAACGCGCGAGCGCGCGCGAGACGGCGATGCGCGTCGCGCTCGGCGCGATCTGCGCGCAGTTTCTCGCGGCGCTCGACATCCGCACGACGGCGCACGTCTCGCAGATCGGCACGGTGATCGCGCCCGAACTCGACGAGGTCGACGCGGAGCGGACGAACGCGAGCGACGTGCGTTGCCCCGATCCCGCGACCGAACGGCAGATGATCGACGCGATCGACGCGGCGAAGGCCGCGGGCGACACGCTCGGCGGTGCGTTCACCGTGCGCGTGACGGGCGTGCCGGCGGGGATCGGCGCGAACCGCCAACCCGATACGCGACTCGACGGCGTGCTCGCGGGCGCGCTCATGGCGATGCAGACGGTGAAGGCCGTGGAAGTCGGCGCGGGTCGCGACGTCGCGTCGTTACCGGGTTCGGCCGCGCACGACACGTTCGGACTCGACGGCGACAAGATCCGGCGCGGCTCCAATCGCGCGGGCGGCATCGAGGGCGGCATCTCCAACGGTCAGGACATCACGTTGCGCGTGACCGTCAAGCCGATTCCGACGCTCATGAAAGCGCTTCCGTCGGTCGATCTGCACGCGGGGACCGTCGCGCCGGCGAGCATCGTCCGCAGCGACGTCTGCGTCGTCCCCGCGGCCTCGATCGTCGGCGAAGCGATGGTCCGGCTCGCGCTCGTGGGACCGATCCTCGAGAAGTTCGGCGGCGATTCGATCGACGAGACGCGCGAGAACCTGGCGAACGCGATCGCCGCGGCCGCGCGCGTGTTCGAGTCGGTCAGCGTCTGATTTCGGGAACGCCGAGATGCTCGCGCGTCACGTCGCGCTCGTCGGATTCATGGCGGCCGGCAAGAGCACGATCGGTCGCCATCTCGCCCGCGAGCTCGCCGTCGAATTCATCGACACGGACGAACGGATCGTCGCGCGACACGGGCCGATTCCGGCGCTCTTCGAGCGGCTCGGCGAACGCGGTTTTCGCGAGCTCGAAATGGAAGCGGTGCGCGACGCGCTCGCGCTTCCGTGCGCCGTCGTCGCGCTCGGCGGCGGCGCGGTGACGCACGCGCCGACGCGCGCGTTGCTCGCGGCGTCCGCGACGCGCGTCTACCTCGACATCCCGATCGAAACGCTCGTCGCGCGGCTCGAACGGTCGCGGACGATCCGGCCGATGGTCGGCGCCGCGCCCGATATCGCGCGCGTGCGCGAACTGCTCGCGTCGCGCGAACCGTACTACCGCGAATCGGAGATCGTCGTGCGCGGCCCGCGCCGCACGCAGGCGGCCTTCGCGCGCGCCATCGCGAAAGAACTCGGCGAACGCTCGTGATCGCAATCGAAGATCTGCCCTATCCCGTCGTCGTCGCGAACGACGTCCGCGAACCGCTCGCCGCCTTCGTGCGCGCGCGCGGGAGACCGCGCGCGATCGTCGTCGCGGATCGTCGCGTCCGCGCGCGCGCGGAAACGCTCGCCGGCGCGCTCGGGAAAACGGTGCCGGTGCTCGATTTCGCGCTCGGCGAACGCCGCAAGACGTTGCGGACGGTCGAACTCGTTCAAGGCGCGCTCGCCGCGGCCGGAGCCGATCGCGAGACGCTCGTGATCGGCGTCGGCGGCGGCGTCGCGGGCGATCTCTTCGGCTTCGCGGCGGCGACGTACATGCGCGGCGTGTCGTTCGTCAACGTCGCCACGTCGCTCGTCGCGATGGTCGACGCGTCGGTCGGCGGGAAGACGGGCGTCGATCTGCCCGCGGGGAAAAATCTCTCCGGCGCGTTCCGCGATCCGCAGGCCGTGTTCTGCGACGTCGGCTCCCTCGCGACGCTTCCGGATCGGTATCTGCGCGAGGGGCTCGCGGAGCTCGTGAAGCACGGCATCATCGAGGGCGACGCGGTGTTCGATTCGCTCGAAACGCTCGCGCCGCATCCGTTACGGAAGTGGCCGTGGGAGACGGTCGTCGTCGATTCGCTCCGGATCAAGGCGATGTTCGTCAACGACGATCGGCTCGAGGCGGGTTCGCGCGAGATCCTCAACCTCGGCCACACGTTCGGCCACGCGATCGAACGCGTGACGAACTATCGCACCTCGCACGGGGCCGCCGTGAGCGTGGGTCTGCGCGCCGCGGGATTGCTCGCGCTGAAAACGGGACGGTTCTCGGGCGAGGAACACCTGCGCGTGCTCTCGTTACTCGCGCTCTTGCGTTTGCCGCTCGCGACGCCGGAGTGCGACACGGACGAACTCATCGCGGCGATGGCGAACGACAAGAAGACGCGCGCGGGAAAACTGCGCTTCGTGTTACCGCGCGCGATCGGCGACGTCGAATACGGCGTCGGCGTAGCCGCGCGGCCGCTGCGCGCCGTGCTCGAACGCGTGAGCCGACAACCGGGTAGCGCGGAACTACGCTGACGCCGCGCAGCGCGCGCGTCGTCGACGTCTTCGTTCTCGGCAGGACGGCGCGCGTCGAACGCGCGCTCACGTACCTCGTCCCGCCGGATTGCGAGATCGCGCTCGGCGACGTCGTGCGCGTCCCGCTCGGTCCCCGCGACGTCTACGGCTACGTCGTGGGCGAACCGCGCGCGGCCGAAGCGACGGACGGCCTGCGCGCGATCGTCGCGAAATACCCGGGCCCGCGCGTGTTCGACGCGAACGGGCTGGCGCTCGCGCGCTTCATCGCGGCGCGGTATTGTTGTTCGCTCGGCGAGGCGCTCGGCGCGATCGTCTTCGCGCCCGCGCTCCCGCGCGTCGTCGATCGTTTCCGCGTCGCCGTGCCTCCGACGCCCGAGCGTTTTCCGACGATCGCGCCGCGACTCGTGCGCCTGATCGCGGGCGATCTCGCGGACGGCTTCACGCTCGACGCCCTTCTCAGACATCCGGAAGCGCGGCGCGCGGGCGATCGCCGAACGTTATTCGGCGCGGTCGGCGCGCTCGCGCGCGACGGGGCGATCGTCCGCGAGCGGACGTTCGTCGAACCGCGCGCGCGCGAGGCGACGGAGAAGGTGCTCGAAGCGACGGGCGTCGCGGCGTCCGGCCCGCGCGTGCGCGCGCTCGTGGCGCACGTCGTCGAGAGCGGAACGTTGCGGCGGAGCGACGCGCTCCTCGCGGGAGTCTCGCACGCGATCGTCGCGCGCGCCGTGAAGACGGGCGCGCTCCGCGAGACGATTCGCCGACGCGAGGATCGCGGCACGCGCGCCGGGAGCGCGCCCGCGTTCGCGGCGACGCCCGAACAGCGCGTCGCCATCGAGGCGATCGCGACGCGCCTCGACGCGCGGCGCTTCGACGAACTGCTCGTCCACGGCGTGACCGGGAGCGGTAAGACGTTCGTGTACCTGCGCGCGATCGCCCACGCGATCGCGACGGGGACGCGCGCGATCGTGCTCGTCCCGGAGATCGCGCTCACGCCGCAGACGGCGCGGCGTTTCGAAGGCGCGTTCGGCGATCGCGTCGCCGTCTTGCACTCGGGGCTCTCCGAACGCGAACGGTACGACGCGTGGCACGCGGCGGCGCGCGGCGCGATCGACGTCGTCGTCGGCGCGCGTAGCGCCGTCTTCGCGCCGCTCCCGGACGTGCGGCTCGTCGTGATCGACGAAGCGCACGAACGGACCTACAAGCAGGACGGCGTGCCGCGCTACGACACCCTCGCCGTCGCGCGCGAGCGGATGCGGCTCGCGGGCGGCGTCCTCGTGCTCGGGAGCGCGACGCCGCCGCTCGAGATCGATGCGGCCGCCCGCGCGGGGACGCTCGCGCGCGTCCGCTTGGAGACGCGCGCGACGAACGCGCCGCTTCCGAGCGTACGCGTCGTCGATCTCGCGGCGGAATTCGGGCGCGGGAATCGGCGCATCTTCGGCACGGCGCTCGTCGACGCGCTCGCGACGCGATTGGAACGCGGGGAGAAGAGCGTCCTCTTCGTCAACCGCCGCGGCACCGCGAGCTTCTTGCTGTGCCGCGCGTGCGGCGCCGTGCCGACGTGCCGGCGGTGCAGCGTCTCGCTCACGTTCCATAAGTCCGAGACGTTATTGCGTTGCCATCTCTGCGACGCGCAGGCGCCCGTCCTGCAGCGCTGCGCCGCGTGCGGCGGCGGCCCGATCCGCGAGTTCGGCGCCGGAACGCAGAAGGTCGCCGAGACCGTGAGCGAACTCTTTCCCTCGGCACGCGTCGTGCGGATGGATTCCGACACGACGACGCGCGTCGGCGATCACGCGCGTCTGCTCGACGAGTTCGCCGAACGCGGCGACGTGCTCGTCGGCACGCAGATGATCGCGAAGGGTCTCGATTTTCCGAGCGTGACGCTCGCCTGCGTCGTCGCCGCCGATATCGGCCTGCACGTCCCCGATTTTCGCGCCGCGGAGCGGAGTTTCGCCCTGATCGCGCAGGTCGCGGGACGGAGCGGCCGCGAGCGCGCGGGCGAGGCGATCGTGCAGACGTACTCGCCAAACCATCCGGCGATCGTCCACGCGGCACGCCACGACTACGACGGCTTCGCGACGCACGAACTCGAACACCGCCGCGAACTCGGCTATCCGCCCTTCGGCGAGCTCGTCTACCTCGGCATCTTCGGTCGCGATCGCGACGCCGTCGTGCGCGCCGCGGACCGCTACGCCGAATTACTGCGCGGCCTCGACGACGTCGACGTCCTCGGCCCCGCGCCCGACACGATCGCCCGCGTGAACGACGAGTGGCGTTATCGGATCGCGCTCAAAACCGCGACCGCGGGCGAGCGACTCCGCGCGTACCTGCGCGACACGCTCCGCGATCTCGCGCGCGCCGATCGCGACGTGCGGTTGGCGATCAACGTGGACCCATAGCTCGCGACGTCGTCGCGGACGAGTCAGCTCGAGGAGGCGGCGGCGGCGTCGATGCCTCGAAATGCTGGATGCGCGGCGGTACTTCGGGCGAGAGGAGCACCGCGAATTCGGCGTCGCCGCGTTCGCCCCGCACCCGCCACCGAACGTCGGCCGCGGAGCGCGACGTCAAGCCGTCGTCGATCCGGGCGAACGCGCCGATCTCGGCGGCGAGGCGCGCTACGTCGGCGCGACGCTCGGCGCGCGGTCGATCGAGATCGACGTTGTGCGCGAAGTGTGCGTCGGCGAGCGCGTCGTCCCATCTCGCGGTCAGCGCTTCGACGACGTCCATCGCGGCACGGGTCTCGGGCCAGAGCGAGGCGGCGACGTCGGGCGTCGGCGGGAACGCCGTCACCGCATCGCTCAACATCGCGGCCGCGAACGGTTGCATCGGCGCGTACGTGCGATTGCTCAGTGCGACGATCGCCCAACCGGAAGCGGGATGCCAGCGCATGTGCGAGCCGAAGCCGGGATAGCCGCCGCTGTGATGGACGAACGTGCCGAGTCGCGAATCGATCTCGATGCCCAATCCGTAGCCGTACAGGCGCGTGATCGTCTTCGCACCGTGCCCGTCCGCGTCGGGCACGAACTCCGTGTTCACGTGCGTACGACCTTCTTGCATCTCGCGACGGCTCGCGCGCCGCAGCGGCATGTCGGCGACGTCCGGTCCGTCGTGCCACGCGGCGGCCATCGCGCGCACCCAGATCGCCAGATCGTTCACGCTACTGTGGAGCCCGCCCATCGGACTGAACGCGCCGGCGGCGACCGGCGGTTCGGCGACGAGTCCGCTCGCGAACGTCGCGTACCCCTGCGCGCGACGCGCCTCGTCGACGGCCGCCGAATCGAAGCCGGTCGAATGCATGCGTAGCGGCGTCAGCAGTTCGCGTGCGACGAACTCGCGGTAATCGGCGCCCGCGACGACGGCGACGATCCGACCGAGCAGCGCGTACCCGAGGTTCGAGTAACGGAATCCCGTTCGCGGCGCGTGCGTGAACGACACGCCGCGCGCGACGAGCGCGTCGAATGCGGCGAGCGGCGTGCTCTCGTGCCGATCGCCCCACGGATCGTCGGTCGGAAAGCCCGCGTTCATCGTGAGCAGATCGCGAATCGTGATGGGCACGCCGTCCGGCGTCGCCACCTCGCGCGTCCACGGAAGGTAGCGCGTCATCGGATCGTCGAGCGCGAGCGCGCCGCGATCGCGCAACAGCAACACCGCCGCCGCCGTGAAGCTCTTCGTCATCGAGGCGATCCGGAAGATCGTCTCCGACGTCGGCGTCTCGCCGCCGCCGAGTCGACGTTCGCCGACGGCGTACGAATGGACGAGCCGGCCGTCCTTGAAGACGCCGAGCGCGATCCCCGGAAGCGATTCGGCGGCCGTGACGGCGTCGGCGGCGGCATCGATGCGGTCGAAGAGCGCGCGCATATCGGGCTTCACGTCGCACGGCATTGTCGTCGCGGCGCGAAGCTTCCCGTCATCGCGGTCGCGTCGGCACCGTGCGGCGACGACGAGCTCGCGAAGGGCCGAGCGACCCCTCGCGATCTCGTGCCGTATGCGTTAGCGGCCGACCATCGCCATCATCTCGGGCGTGTAGCGCTCGCCCGCGACGCGGCCTTTGAGTTCGTCGAGGGCGGCGAGATCGTTCGCGTCGAGGACGACGTCCGTCGCAAGGGCGTTCTCCTCGAGATACTTCACGCGCTTGGTGCCCGGGATCGGCGCGATGTCGTCGCCCTGCGCGAGCACCCACGCGAGCGCGATCTGCGACGGCTTCGCGCCCTTGCGCGTCGCGACGCGCTCGACGATCTCGACGAGCGCGCGATTCTTCTCCGCGTTCTCCGGCGTGAAGCGCGGATTCGTGCGCCGCCAGTCGTCCTTCTCGAGCGAGTCGGCGGTGACGGCGCCGGTGAGGAAGCCGCGTCCGAGCGGGCTGTACGGCACGAAGCCGATCCCGAGTTCGCGGAGCGCGGGGAAGAGCGATTCGACGCCGCGTTCCCAGAGCGAATATTCGCTCTGCAACGCCGAGATCGGATGCACGGCGTTCGCGCGTCGGAGCGTGTCCTCGCTAATCTCGGAGAGACCGAGATACTTCACTTTGCCCGCGGTCACGAGTTCTTTCATCGCGCCGACCGTTTCTTCGATCGGAACGTTCGGGTCGCCCCGATGCTGGTAGAAGAGATCGATCGCGTCGATTTTGAGACGGCCGAGCGATTCGTCGGCGACCTTCTTGACGTTCGCGGGCGAGCCGTCGACGCCGCCGATTCCGTTCGGGCCGATGCGGAAGCCGAATTTCGTCGCGACCACGACGCCGTCACGCCGTCCCGCCAGGGCCTTGCCGACGAGGATCTCGTTCGTGAAGGGGCCGTAGACTTCGGCCGTGTCGAGAAAGTCGATGCCGAGATCGAGCGCGCGGTGGATCGTCGCGATCGCCTCGCGTTCGTCGGCCTGACCGTACGCCCACGTCATGCCCATGCAGCCGAGACCGAGGGCTGAGACCGTGAGACCTTGAGTTCCGAGTTTGCGCTGTTGCATGATCGCATCGTACCGCCGGGGCGACCCGCGCAATCAGGCGGCCGACGGAGGTATCGTCGCGGTCGATCTGCGTTCCGGGCGAGACGAGCGCGACGGCCCTGCGGTGTTGTGCGCTCGGAGACGCGCCGCTCGGACCTCGCACGCCTCAGACGGAGATCCGGAAGCGAGCGTCCCTGGATCTACTTCTTGGCGCCGCTCTTCTTGCGGGCGGTGCGGGTGGTCGTCGGTGCGGCGGCCGCGGCGGCCTGCGCGGCGGCGCTGACGCGAACGGCCTTCGCCAGACGCGACTTCTTGCGGGCGGCCTTGTTCGGGTGGATGATGCCCTTTTGGGCGGCCTTGTCGAACTGGCTCTCGACGCCCGGGATCGTGGCCTCGTCGCCCGAGGTCTTCGCCTTCTTGAAGAGCGTCTTCAAACGCGTCTTGACGTCGCGGTTGCGTAGCGCGCGTTTATCGGACTGACGGACCCATTTGACGGCGGCTTTGATGTTCGGCAACGAGATCTCCAGCGGTGCGACGGCGTGCGGCGGGCTCCACGAACTCGGGAGCCGCGGGCACGCAGAAGGTTATATCACGTTCCGGGGAGAGGCGTCCAGCGACCGTCGGCCGACCCGCTAGCCCCGATTGCGCGCCGTCGCCTGGCGTGCGAGGATGCCGCGGTAGCTCTCGTAGCGCGAAGCGGCGATCCGTCCCGCCCCGAGCGCCGCGAGGACGCCGCACCCCGGTTCCTCACGATGTCGGCAATCCGTGAATCGGCACCGCTCGGCGGGTTCCCCGAATTCGACGAACCCCCGAACGAGCTCGCTCGGTCCGACGTCCTCGAGTTCGAATTCGCCGAAGCCCGGGCTGTCGATGAGGAAGCCGTTCGGAAAGCGATGGAGTCGTCCGGTCGTGGTCGTCTGCTTGCCGCGTCCGATCTTCGAGACGTCGCCGACCTCGCCGCTCCCGCCCAAGGTCGTGAAGAGCGAGCTCTTGCCCACGCCCGATTGCCCGATCAACAGCGAATGCGACGACCCGAGCGCCTCCGCGACGCGCTCGCTCCGTCGGCCGTCGCGCGGATCGACGACGAGCGCGAGATAACCGAGGCCGCGATAGAGCGCGGGAACGAGCTCGGGATCGACGCCGGCATCGGGCGCGAGATCGGCCTTCGTGAAGAAGAGGCGCGCGGTGAGCTCGTGGAGTTCCGCGAACGCGACGAGTTCGTCGATCATCGCGAGGTGCATCGCGGGTCGCGCGAACGCCGCGACGATCGCGATCCCGTCCACGTTCGCCGCCATCGTCTTCGTGCGACCGCCCGCCGTCGTGCGTCGCAACGCGAACGTGCGCGGCTCGCGACCTTCCACGACGACGCGTTCGTCCTCGAGCCGCTGCGCCCGGACGAGGTCGCCCGGAACGAGGGAGGACTGCTCCGCGTTCTTACGCAGGGCGGCGAGTCGCACCGTCGTTTCGTCCTCGAACGAAATCCACGCCGCGTTGCGGCCCACGCTCACGACGCGGGCGAGGCGCCCGCCGTCCCGGCGCATGACTCCATCGTCGGGACGTATAAAGATGCGGCAGCCTCGAGTCGGTTTAAGGAACGAACGTGAATCGGTTTGGTAGCGTACGATTCGACGCGACGCTCGGGGCGACCGAGCGCGACGGGGTCGCACGAGCGTTACGTTCGGTCGGGGCGAGGGTGACCTCCTGGAACGGCTCGGGCCGCCGGACCTACGCGTCGCTCGCGGTCCCGGACGACTTCTCGGCCGATACGGACGTGGACGGGTATCCCGACGCCCGGGTCGACGTCCCGCCCCTCGCCGTCCTGCGCGTGACGCCGGACGCACGACGGCGGATTCCGCCGCTCGCGGACGCGCTCGGCGGCGTCGGGCGCCCGAGCGGCGTGATCGAGACGTACGTCGATGCCGCGAGCGCGGTCGTCGTCGAATTCGATCCGCGCCGCACGTCCGTCGCGCTCGTTGTCGCGCTCGTCGATGCGGAACTCCGCACGGCGCCCGGGCGGACGATCGAGCCGCTCGTCGCGTTCGACGACGCGACGCTCGTCGCGTATGCGGCCGTCGCGCTCGGCATCCCGGATCTCTCGCCCGCGCGTCTGATCGAGACGTATCTCGCGTGACGCTTCCCGCGTTACCGCTCCCCGACGTCGCGCTCGGGTTGAACGATCTCGTCGACGTCGCCGCGACGGCCGTCCTCGTCTACTACCTCTTATTGCTCGTGCGCGGCACGCGCGCGGTTCCGATCATGTTCGGCATCGCCGTGCTCGCGGCGCTCCTCGGGCTCGCGAACATCTTTCACCTGCTCGTGCTCGCGACGATCCTCCAGTTCGCATTGCTCGGCACGGCCGTCACGCTTCCGATCGTCTTCCAGCCCGAGCTGCGACGCTTTCTCGAACAGCTCGGCCGCGGCGGGATGATCGCGCGCCGCGAGGGCGTCGACGATCCCAAGACGCTCGAAACGGTCGTCGGCATCCTCGCGCACGCCGCCGTCGTGCTCTCGCGCAATCGCATCGGCGCGCTCGTCGCGATCGAAGGGGCCTCGGGCCTGCGCGAGTTCGTCGAGAGCGGTACGCGGCTCGACGCGCGCCTCTCCGTCGAACTCTTGCTCTCGATCTTCACGCCGAGCACGCCGCTCCACGACGGCGCGGCGATCGTTCGCGGGACGCTCGTCGAAGCGGCCGGGTGCTTCTTACCGCTCTCGGAAAACGTGTTGACCGAGAGCCATCTCGGAACGCGCCATCGCGCGGCGATCGGACTCTCCGAACAAACCGACGCCGTCGTGCTCGTGATCTCGGAACAGACGGGGACGATCTCGATCGCGCGCACGGGGAAGCTCTCGCGCGAACTCGGCGACGAGACCCGCCTGCGCAGCGTGCTGCTCGCGTGTTGCCGCGCGTCGCGCGGCCGCCGTGCGGAGACGCGCGCGACGCGCGGCCGATTCGGATTCCCGTTCGGCGCGCGGGGCGATCGGTCCGGGAGCGAGCTTGCAGAACGTATTTAATCGGATCCGCAATAATGCGGGACTCAAGCTCGTCTCGCTCGCGATCGCGCTCGCGCTGTGGGCGTACCTCAGACTGACGCCCAATCCCGTGATCGCCGCGCGTTTCCAACAACAGGTCAGCGTGCCGATCGCGGTGACGGGCCTCTCGGACGACGAGCTCGCGCATCTGAGCGACCGGCAGGCGGTGGTCGCGATCGCCGTGCCGCCGGGTGGTTCCGCGATCAAGCCGGACGACGTCCGCGCCGTGCTCAACCTCGCCGGTCGCGGCGCCGGCGTCTACAACGTGCCGGTCGAAGTGATCGCGCCCAAATACGACATCAAGTCGCTCTCGCCCGCGACGGTGACGCTCTCGGTCGAGCGGATCGAAGCGCGCTCGCTGCCGATCGAGATCCATTACGAAACGGGATTCCCGGGCGGGATCGTCGTCGGAACGATCGGTCTCTCGCCGGCGACGGCGACGCTGCGCGGGGCGACGAGCACCCTCGCGCGCGTGACGAGCCTGCGCGTCGACGTCGCGCCGCCGAGCGAGCCCGCGACGCTCGACGCGATGGTCCGCCCCGTCGCGATCGACGCGCGCGGGAGCGAGGTCGTGCCGCTCGCGGTCTCGCCGAACCTCGTCCGCGTGCGCGCGCGCTTCGTCGCCGCCGCGAAGAAGTAGCGCGCGAGCGAACCGCGGGCGGACGACGAATGACGTCCGCGTGAGTCGAATTTTTGGAACCGACGGCGTACGCGGCGTCGCGAACGCGGACCTGACGCCCGAACTCGCGTTCAAGATCGGACGCGCGACGGCGAAGGCGATCGCGGCGGCGGCCGACGCGCATCTGCCGATCGTCGTCGGGCGCGACACGCGTCTCTCCGGGACGATGCTCGAGGCGGCGCTCGTCTCGGGGATCGCTTCGACGGGACGCGATACGCTCTCGCTCGGCGTCGTGCCGACGCCCGCGGTCGCGCGCGTCACGGTCGCGACGGGGGCGGCCGCCGGGATCGTCATCAGCGCGTCGCACAATCCGATCGAGGACAACGGCATCAAGATCTTCGCCGCCGACGGCTTCAAGCTCAGCGACGCGGAAGAGGACGCGCTCGAAAACGAGATCGCGGTCGATACGGCACCGCGTCCGACGCATCGCGACGTCGGGATCGCGCGGAGCGCGCCCGAACTCGCCGACCGCTACGTCGAGCGCGTCGTCGGATCGGGTGCCGACCTCTCCGCGCTCACGATCGTGGTCGACGCCGCGTACGGCGCGGCCTATCGCCTGGGGCCGCGGATCCTCTCGGCGCTCGGAGCGACGGTCGAGGCGATGCACGCCGAAGACGACGGCGCGCGGATCAACGTCGCGTGCGGATCGACCGACATGTCGGCGCTCGTCGCGCGCGTTCGCGAACGCGCGCGCGAGTCGCCGCGCGCGCACGTGCTCGGCGTGGCGTTCGACGGCGATGCGGATCGCGCGCTCTTCGTGGACGAAAACGGCGAGATCAAGAACGGCGATCATGCGATGTTCGTCCTGGCGGTCGAGAAGAAGCGCCGCGGCGAACTCGCGCGCGACACGGTCGTCGGAACCGTGATGAGTAACGTCGGACTCGAGCGCGCGCTCTCCGCCGAGGGGATCGTCCTCGTCCGCGCGGCCGTCGGCGACCGCTACGTGCTCGAGCGCATGCGCGCCGACGGATACGCGTTCGGCGGCGAGCAATCGGGACACGTCATCGATCTCGCGCGGAACACCACGGGCGACGGGCCCGCCGCGGCGGTCGCGTTATTCACGGCGGTCGTCCGGAACGAATCGACGCTCGCCGCACTCGGCGCGCCCTTACGCATCGCGCCGCAAGTGCTCGTCAACGTTCGAACGCCGAATAAAGCGGTGTTGGGCGACGCGACGGTCCGCGATGCGATCGCACGCGTGGAACGCGAACTCGCGGCGGACGGTCGATTACTCGTTCGGGCTTCGGGGACCGAACCGCTCATTCGTGTAATGATCGAAGGCGACGACCAACAGCGGATCGATCGTCTCGCGCACGAACTCGCCGAAATCGTCGCGCGCTCCGCGCGCTGATCGCCCACTCCCATCGGTCGGATAAGGAAACGCCGCTCTCGCATGCAGATTTCGATCACCCGTCTCGTTTCGACGTGTTCCGGCATCGTCGCGTTCGTCGTCGCGATCGCGGCCGCGGCCTCCGCAGCGCCGATCGTCCTCGCGGTCGACGCGACGGGCGCGCCGCAGAAGATCTATCACGTTCGGGAGACGCTCGCGGTCGCGCCGGGTCCGTTCACGTTCGTCTATCCGAAGTGGATTCCGGGATATCACGGCCCGGTCGGTCCGATCGAGGGCGTCGTGAGTCTGCGCGTTTCGGCGAACGGAACCGCGCTCGATTGGCGTCGGGATCTCGTCGACATGTACGCCGTGCATACGACGGTCCCGGCGGGCGCGACGCGACTCGACGTCGCCTTCGACGTCGTCGGCGCCCCGTCGCGCAACGGGCAGACGGAACCCGTCAGCACGGCGGAACTCGCGCTCGTCGAATTCAGTAATCTCACCATTTATCCGCAGGGCGCGGACGCGCGCACGACCTCCGTCGACGCGTCGCTAAAACTTCCGAGCGGTTGGACGTTCGGGACGGCGCTCCCCGTCGCGAGCGCGGGCGACGGCACGGTCGCGTTTCGCACGGCGTCGCTCTACACGTTGATCGACTCGCCCGTCATCGCGGGCGCGCACGAGAAGAGTTATCGGCTCGGACCGACGGAAGAACTCGATACCGCCTCCGACTCCGACGCGGGCGCGACGCCGACGGCGAAATTTCTCGCGGGAATGAAGCATCTCGTCGCGGAGGGGCCCGCGCTCTACGGCGGCCGTCATTATCGAGACTATCATTTCTTGCTGAGCCTCAGCGACGATATCGATCCCGAAGGGATCGAGCATCACGAGTCCAGCGACGATCGCGATCACGAGACGTACGCGTCGGACGACGGCGAATATGCGTTCGGCGCCGATCTGCTCCCGCACGAATACTCGCATTCGTGGAACGGTAAGTATCGCCGACCGGGTGACCTCTTCGTCGCGAACTACCAGGATCCGGAGAAGACCGATCTGCTCTGGGTCTACGAGGGGCTCAATCAGTACAACGGCGAGAAGCTCGCGACGCGTTCGCGTCTCAACACCTTCGCGACGCAGCTCGACGAACTCGCCGAGGCCGCCGCGAACATGGACGTGGAGAGCGGCCGCCACTGGCGTCCGATCCGCGATACCGCCGACGGCGCGCCGTTCCTCTACGTGGCTCCGAGCGAATATTACGAGTTGCGTCGCAGCGCGGGCGACTTCTACACCGAGGGGAACCTCATCTGGCTCGACGCCGACGTGACGATCCGCCGCCTCACGCGTGGTAAGAGGTCGCTCGACGATTTTTGCCGGCTCTACGGGCGCGGCTCCGACACGACGAGCGTTCCGACGGTCGAGCCCTACGACGAAGCGCAAATCGTTTCACTGATGAACCAAGTAGTGCCGTACGATTGGGCCGCGTTCTTCGCGCATCGCATCGCCGACGTCGAACCGCGCGCGCCGCTCGGCGGCATCACGGGCGGCGGTTACGAACTCGTCTACACGGACAAAGAATCCGATCTGGAAAAGGCGCAGGCGAAGTCGTCGAAGGGCGCGACCGACGCGCGATTCTCGATGGGACTCACGCTCTCGGCCGACGGACGCGTGCGCGATCTGCTCGCGCAGTCGCCCGCGTTCGCTGCGGGTCTGGCGCCCGGGATGGAGATCCTTGCGATCGACGGTCGGAAATACTCCGACGACGTGTTGCGGGCGGCGCTTCGGGCCCACAAAGGCTCGTCCGTTCCGATGCAGGTGCTCTACGCCAACGGCGATATGGTCCGATCGACGACGATCGACGCGCACGAAGGGGAGCGCCACCCGCATCTCGTTCGCGTGAGAGGCGCGAGCGACGTCCTCGAGTCGATCTACGCTCCCCGGACTTTTGTCGCACCACGTGAGGAATCGTCGAAAGACTCACGAGAGGACTAAACAAATCGAAATGTTGGGCCGAAGAAACGCAGGACACGTTTAATCGTCCGCAAAGTCGGTTGAGGATTCGAAGCGGTAACGTATTCGGTCACGCGATCCGTCGGATGTCTCCGACGATCGTGATTCTGCACACACACCGAAATCGCTGAGTCCGGGCGTCGGTCCGGAGCGGGGGAATTCCAGGTGGGGTGAATGCGCCGGTCGGCGCTAGGGCGAGCCTCTCCGCCCGAACCCGTCAACTAACCTCGCAAGCGTTGAATTGAGGAGCCGTTGACCCGTTCGCTTGGAAAAGCGTTTCTTGCCGTTGCGTTCGCCGTTTCTATGACCGGCGTCGCCTTCGCAAACGAAGCGCTCGACTCCGCAGGCACGTCCGTTGCCTCGCTCGCCTCCGCATCGCAGATGCCGAGCGCCGATGCCGATCTCCGTATGTGGGAATCCGCGGCCCGCACGACGAGCGTGCCGCTCGTCACGACCCACGAGGCGTCGAGATCTGACGCCATGCACCGCTTCGCACGCGGCATCGTCAACCGCACGTCGTCGCTCGCGCGATCGCTGACGCGCGATGCGATGCGTTACATCGGCACGCCGTACGTCTTCGGCGGCACGTCGCCGTCGGGATTCGATTGCTCGGGATACGTCCAACACGTCTTCGCGATGCTCGGCATCGCGTTGCCGCGGACGGCCGACGCCCAATTCTATTCGGGCCGGTCGACGCGCGGTCACATGGTGACGGGCGATCTCGTGTTCTTTCAAACCTACGAACCCGGTCCGTCGCACGTCGGCATCTACCTCGGCGGCGGCCGGTTCATCCACAGTTCCAGTCACGGCGTGATGATCAGCCGGATCGCCGACGACTATTGGGCCTCGCGTTACCTCGGAGCGAAACGCGTGACGCAACGTCTGGCAATCCGCTAACTTTCGAAACGCCTCGTTCGGATCCTCAGAGATGCTCCGGTCCCCTTCCGGAGCATCTTTCGTTTTCCGTGACGATCGTCGTTCGGGCTCCGTTCTCCGTCTCGAGCGGCCGATACGGATCGAGTACGCTCGCCGAGTTCGAGGAGAACCCATGTCCCAACGTCGCTCGCTCCCCTTCGTCATGACCCTCGTCCTCGCCGCGACCGCCGTCGCCGCCGCGGCCAAACCGATCTCGAACGCGGCGCCCGCCGACGAATATTTCGGAGCGCAGAAAATGAGCGCGATCGGCATCCGCATGCGCGTGGACGCGCTCGGCCGTCAGTATCACGCGCGCACGATCGCCGATTCCGATCTCGTTCACGACGCGACGATGGCCGAGCAATCGATGATCGCGTGGCACGCGAAGTATCCGAACGATCCGTGGTTGCCTTCGGCGGCGTTCCATCTCGAGCAACTCTTCCAGACCGTGCAGTCGAACGACGCGCGCGCCGAGGCGACGAAGATGCTCCATTTCGTTGCGAACAACTTTTCGAAGACGACCTTCGCGCACGCGAGCCGCATACGCTTGGCGCAAGGCTTCCCCGCGCTCCAACCCGAGACCGCGCTCGTCGCGTCGCCGGCACCCGCCGCGCCCGTCCCCGCGGGGACGATGGCCGACAGCGTCTCCGCCTCCCCGTCGCCCGCAGCCGCATCGACCGCGCCGGTCGGCGCGCAACCCGCCGGTTCCCCCGCGCCCGCAGCCGCGTCGGTTCCACCGGCGCGTTAGCCGCATCGACGTCGCTCGTCGTTCGATCGAACCTCGAAATCGCGCGGAGCCCGACGCGTAAGACGGAGAAGATTCGCGCTGGGCGAATGGTCCCCGGTCGGAAAAGCGCGCGCGCTCGGTCGCGCGTTACGATGGGGTGTCGCCAAGTGGTAAGGCAGGGGACTTTGAATCCTCCATTCGTTGGTTCGAATCCAGCCACCCCAGCACGACTTTCTGCGTGACGGTCGGCGAGGCGCTGACCGGACTCTTCGCGGCGTGGCGCACCGGCGACGCGCTGCGCGCGGGCGCGCATTTCGCGGGCGAGGGCGTCTATCGCGAGGCGGCGCGCGAGCCGCTTGCGGGGCGCGACGCGATCGTCGCGCATTTCACGTCGTTTTTCCGCGACGGACCCCGCTTCGAATTGCACGTCGACGACACGATCGTCGCGGGCGATCGGGCGGCGGTGCGCTATCGTTTTTCCATCCAGCGCCCCGACGGCTCGTGGCAGGAGCGTCCTGGTTGCGCCTTCGTGACGTTCGCGGACGGAACGATCGTCGAGTGGCGCGAATACGAAGGCTAGACATGTCACAAGATACGCTCAGCATCGACGTTACGAGCGCGAACGACGGGGCCATCCAGCTCTTCGCGCTCAGCGGAACGCTCGACATCGCGACCTCGCCGACGCTTCGCGCCGCGCTCATGGAAGCCGCCGATCGCGACGAACACGAGATCGTCGTCGATCTCTCCCAACTCGAATTTCTCGATTCGACCGGGCTCGGCGCGTTGATCGGCGCGCACAAACGCGCGGCCGAACATCACGGCTCGATCCGCCTCGTCGCCCAAGAGGGTCAGATCCTGCGGTTGCTCCGCATCACGGGTTTACTCGACGTGTTCTCGGTCCATCCGACGATCGACGCCGCGCTCACCGATCACGCCCGACTCGTCGGCTTGTAGTTCGCGTACGACTCGTCGAGGAGCTCGACGACGTGCATCACCCGGACGTCCGTCGCCGACGCGTCGCGTAGTCCGTTCGCGAGTTGGAGCGCGCACCCCGGGTTCGCGGTAACGACGACGCTCGGCTTTACCGCGAGCGCGTTTTCGATTTTCCGGCGTTGGAGTCGGGCGGCCATCTCGGGTTGCGTGACGTTGTAGATTCCGGCGCTCCCGCAGCAGAGCGAACTCTCGCCCATCTCGCGCAACTCGAGGTCGGGGATCCGGGCGAGGAGGCGTCGCGGTGCGGCGGCGATCCGTTGCGCGTGCGCGAGATGGCACGGTTCTTGGTACGTCGCGACGGCGGCTACCGGTCCGAACCGTGGATCGACGTCGATCGTATCGAGATACTCGCTCACGTCGCGAACGCGCGCCGAGAACGCTCGCGCGCGCTCGGCCCATTGCGGCACGTCCGCGAAGAGATGACCGTACTCTTTGAGTGCGGCACCGCAGCCGGCGGCGTTCGCGACGTAGACGTCGGCACCCGAGCGCTCGAAGGCCTCGATGTTCGCGCGCGCCATCGTCCGTCCGAGTTCCATATCGCCCGCGTGGACGGCGATCGCGCCGCAGCAACCCTGGCCGCTCGGCGCGACGACGGCGCAGCTCGCGCGTTGCAAGACGCGGACCGTCGCGTCGTTCGCGGGAGCGAAGGCGATCTGCGCGACGCATCCGGCATGCAGGAAGACCGTCGCGTCCGTCCGCGACGTGCCCGACGGCCACGTCTGGTCGCGCGGCACGAAAAAGTGCTCGCTCATCTCGGGCGCCATCGCTTCGAGCCGCGCGAGACCGAGGAGGCGCAGGACGCCGCTCGCGCGGATCGCGGTGCGGATGCCGCTACGCTGGTAGAAGCGGAGCGCGCGCCCCGCGAGGCGCATCGCGCCGAGATTCGAGAACAAGAAATCGAGCGAGAAGCCGCGCACCGCGCGGCCCACGGGCGAACGCGCGGGCGCGCTCGCGCGCTCGATCTGCGTCCGCGCCGGCTCGAGTAACGCGCCGTAATCGACGCCCGAGGGACAGACGGCCGAACAGGCCCGGCAGTCGAGGCACTCCGACATCTGATGCGTGAAACCGGGATCGAGCAGATCGAGTCGGCCTTCGTCGACCGCTTTGATGAGCGCGATGCGCCCGCGCGGTCCCGACGTCTCGACGAGCGTCTCGACGTAGGTCGGACATGTGGGGAGACAGAGTCCGCAGCGGACGCACTGATCGTAGACGCCCTTTGGCGGGACGTCGGGTCCGGAGAAGCCGCTCGCTCCGACCGACGCGCGCGCGTGGTCAGGGGAGGTCGAAGGCATCGACGCCGCCTTCCGTCGGGAAGATCTTGCCGGGATTCATGATCCCGCACGGGTCGACCGCGTCCTTGATCCGGCGCATCAGCGCGAGCGCTTCGGGTCCGAGATCGAGTTCGATGAATTGCCGTTTGAGCAACCCGATGCCGTGTTCTCCCGAGAGCGTGCCGCCGAGTCGCACCGCCGCCTCGAAGATCTCGCGCGCCGCGACCTTCACGCGCGCCATCTCGGCGCGGTCGCTCCGATCGCACAGGATGTTGGGATGGAGATTGCCGTCGCCGGCATGACCGAAGATCGGGATGAGGAGTCCGTGCCGTTCCGCGATCGCGCGGACCGCGGCGATCATCGCGACGAGGGCGCTTCGCGGCACGGAGACGTCCTCGCCGAGTTTGTGCGGGCGCTTGCGCGCGAGCGCGGGCGAGATGTTCCGGCGCGCGTCCCAGAGCGCCGCGCTCTCGGCCGCGTTCGCGGCGACGCGCGTGGCGGTCGCGCCTTCGCCGCGCGCGATCTCCGCGACGCGCGCGAGTTCGGCATCGACGATCTCTTCGTAGTTTCCGTCGACGGCGAAAAGCAATAACGCGTCGCTCGCGATCGGCAGACCGCTCGGGCGGTTCTCCTCCACGCAGCGCATCGTGAGCCGATCGAGTAACTCGATCGACGTCGGAACGAGCCCCGCGCGGAAGATCGCGCTGACGGTCCGCGCGGCATCTTCGATGTCGTCGAACGCCGCGGTCGCGGTTTTCGTGAAGCGCGGTTTCGGGAGCAGGCGCAGCGTGATCTCCGTGATCGTACCGAGCGTGCCTTCCGCGCCCGTGAAGAGCGCGCGCAGATCGTAGCCCGTCACGTTCTTGACCATCTTGCCGCCCGTGCGGACGAGTTCGCCGCCGGGGAGGACGATCTCGAGCGCGGCGACGTAGTCGGCGGTCACGCCGTACTTGAGGCAGCGGGCGCCGCCGGCGTTCTCGGCGACGTTCCCGCCGATCGCCGATTGTCGCAAGCTCGAGGGATCGGGCGGATAGAAGAGCCCGAGCGCTTCGACCGCGCGTTGGAGATCGGCCGTGATGACGCCGGGCTCCACGATCGCGACCGCGTTCTCGACGTCGATCTCGCGGATGCGATTCATCCGCGTGAGGCCGAGCACGATGCCGCCGGCGAGCGGGACCGATCCGCCGGAGAGGCCGCTCCCCATCGCGCGCGGCACGATCGCGATCCGCTCGCGCGAGGCGATCCGATGGACGGCGCGGACTTCGTCGACGGTCGCGGGCATGACGACGCAGAGCGGCGCGCGGTCGTACCACGTACCGTCGAAACCGTAGGCGAGCAGATCGACCTCGGCCGTGAGCACGTGGGCCGCGCCGACGGCCGCTTCGAGTTCGCGGAGGAGCGGTCGTTCGATCGGGGCGATCACCCCGAGTGATTCTGTGAGCGGCGACATAGCTCCGGTAAACGCGATCGTCCGCGTCGCGGCCGACAATCGTCGTATGGTCGCTCGAACGTTCGGGGACGGCTTGACGATGATGCGCGAGAAGCTCGGCATCTACGCATCGTTCGCGGCCCTCTGCGCGCTCGCCGCGTGGTACGCGTTCCCGCGGACCGACATGTACGACATCCTCGCGCGCCGGCCGCTCGCGCTCGTGACGACCCCGCCCGTCAGCGTCGTGCTCTTGCTCTCCGCCGCCGCGCTGTTCTTCGTGTTACCGTGCGCGGTCCGTCGCGTCCGCCCGGGATTCACGATGACGGCCTGGCGGTTCGGCGTGATGTTCGCGACGATCGTGCTCGTCGGGGTGACGACCGAGGTCGGGTACGCCTTCGCGCTCGTCCCGGGCGTCGTCGCGGCGGTCTTGCTCTCGCAGGCGCTCGTCGGCGCGCTCGTGACGTCGCCCGATCGCCTGCGATTCTCCGATCTCGGCGGGACGGTCGCGCGGGCCGCGCGGAGGTCGGTCACCCTCACGCGCAGTCACTTCGTCACGACGCTCGGGATCGTCACGCTCTCGCTCGTGATCCTGCTCGTGCCGTTCACGCTCGCGCTCCTGGGACTCGCGATCCTCGGCGTCACCGCGCCGCCGTCGCTCGTGATCACGGCGCCGCTCCTGTTCTTCACGTTCATCTACTGCGAGTGCGTGCGGTACGCGCTCATCGTGCGGTGGTACGCGCGACTCTCGGCCGAGGACCGCTCGCCAGCCCTGCCGTAACCGTTTTCCGATGAGCGGGAGCAACGGATCGAACGGCGCGGGCGCGTACGATATCAAAGCGAACAGCGCGACCATCACGAACGGGCGCGATCGCGCGGCCGCGCGCGCGATGTACAAGGCGATCGGGTTCACCGACGACGATCTGCGCAAACCGATCGTCGGCATCGCGAACACGTGGATCGAGACGATGCCGTGCAATTACAACCTGCGCGCGCTCGCCGAGCACGTCAAGCGCGGCGTCCGCGAGGCGGGCGGCACGCCGATGGAATTCAACACGATCGCGATCTCCGACGGCGTGACGATGGGGACCGAGGGGATGAAGGCCTCGCTCGTCTCGCGCGAGGTGATCGCGGACTCGATCGAACTCGTCGGCCGCGGCCACATGTTCGACGCGATGATCGCGCTCTGCGCGTGCGACAAGACGGCGCCCGGCGCCGCGATGGCGCTCGTGCGGCTCAACGTGCCGTCGCTGATCCTCTACGGCGGTTCGATCGCGCCCGGCAAGTTGAACGGGAAGGACCTCACGATCGTCGACATCTACGAAGCGATCGGCGCGCACGCCGCGGGGAAGATCTCCGACGACGAGTTACTGCAAGTCGAGAATCACGCGATCCCGGGTCCGGGCGCGTGCGGCGGACAGTACACGGCGAACACGATGGCGACGATCATGGAGTTCATCGGTCTCTCGCCCGTCGGCAGCGCGTCGCCCGGCGCGACCGATCCGCGCAAGAGCGAGAAGGGCTACGAAGCGGGGAAGCTCGTGATGGACGTCCTGCGTCGCGGCGTGCGTCCGCGCGATCTGTTGACCCGTGAAGCATTCGAGAACGCGATCGCCGCCGCGGCGGGGACGGGCGGTTCGACGAACGCGGTCCTGCACTTACTCGCGCTCGCGCGCGAGGCGGACGTTCCGCTCTCGATCGACGATTTCGACGCGATCAGTAAGCGCACGCCGATCATCGCGGACTTGCGGCCGGGCGGCCGGTACGTCGCGCTCGACGTCGATCGCGCGGGCGGCATCCAACTCATCGCGCGACGGATGGTGGAAGGCAAGCTCGTCTCGGCCGGCGCCCAAACCGTTACCGGGCGCACGCTCGGCGAAGAGGCGGCGCTCGCGGTCGAGACGCCGGGACAGGTCGTCGTCTCCACGGCGGATCGGCCCTTCAAGCCGACGGGCGGCATCGTCATCCTGCGCGGTAATCTCGCGCCCGAAGGCGCGGTCGTGAAGATGGCGGGCCACGAACGCCCGTACCACACGGGTCCGGCGCGCGTCTACGACCGGGAAGAAGATGCGATGCGCGCGATCGAAGCGGGCGACGTCGTCGCGGGCGACGTCGTCGTGATCCGTTACGAGGGTCCGCGCGGCGGTCCCGGGATGCGCGAGATGCTCGGCATCACGGGCGCGATCGTCGGCGCGGGTCTCGGCGAGACGGTCGCGCTCGTCACCGACGGTCGTTTCTCGGGCGGCACGCGCGGGCTCATGCTCGGTCACGTCGCGCCGGAGGCCGCGATGGGCGGTCCGCTCGCGGCCGTCGTCGACGGCGACGCGATCACGATCGACATCGAGGCGCGCACGCTCGACGTCGATCTCGCGCCGGACGAGTTCGCGGCGCGTCTCGCGACGTGGAAGGCGCCGGCGCCGAAATACACGAGCGGCGTCTTCGCGAAGTACGCGGCGCTCGTGTCGTCCGCGGCGGACGGCGCGATCACGCGGCCGATCGTTCGGTCGCTCTAGCCCGCCGACGCGCGAACGCTCGCGCTCTTCCAAGACATGGCCGCGCAGATCAACGCACAGCTCACCCCGGAACAACGCGATCGCGCGCAGGAGCAAGCGCGACGAGCGAAAGCGCAGTACGACGAGATGTCGCCCGAGCAACGCCGGACGTTGGCGATTCGCGTGGCGCAGACGCTCGCGCCGATATCGTCGCCCGCGAGCGGCTCGTCGATGTCCGCGATCGCGTCGGCGCAGGACGCCGGAAGCATCGTGCTGCGGACGCTCGTCGCGCCGAGTCTTGGTCTTTTCGGTATCCCGCTACCCGCGTTAGCGGGGCCGTCCCCCGGCGTCGTCGCGCCCGGAGCACCGTAGCGGTCGGCGCTCGGCGCCGCGGCCGAGCGCTCGTCGCGTCACGCCGGATCGGGCACGGCTAGAGACCGAGCCCCGCGCACGTGACCGCGCCCGCCGCGATCACCGCGGACGCGACGACCTTCGCGCCGCTCGGCTGTTCGACGTACCCGAGGCCGCCGTTTTGCGAGAGGAATAAGTACACCTGGATCGCGCCGCTCTCACCCGTGAGGCCGGTCGACCCGAACGCGGGGACCGTCACGGTCGCGGCGGGTCCGCCGACGATGACGTTCGTGCCCGCGTACGGCGCCGACGGCGGTTGGACGGTCAGGCCGAACGCGGGTTGGGTCGCGGCCGCGAACCATCCGAATCGGTACGAAGCCCCGGCCGGGAGGACCGGACCGCCGACCGCCTTCGCCGTGTAGTTGAGGGTCGCGCCGTTCGAACCCGCATCGATGCACGCGCTCGGCGAGATCGAGATCGAGGCCGTTCCGGACGGCGATTGCGTCGGCTTGGGAGCCGTCGTCGGCGCGACGCTCGGCGTCGCCGTCGGTGCGGAGGTCGCCGTCGACGTCGGCACCGGGCTCGGTGTCGCCGATCCGCTCGGCGACGGCGTCGGGAAGGTCGTACCCATCGGGTAGATCGAGAGGACGCCCGTCGCGCCCGCGCCGAGCGTCACGAGAACGCTTCCGGTCGGTGGCGGCGTGACGACGACGGTCCCCGTCGCGCCGACGGTAATCGTGTACTCTTGCGTGATGAGCTGGCCGTCTTCGCCGGGCGCCGTGATCGTCGCGGGATAGGATCCCGGCGGGACGGAGAGGGGCGGAACGTCGAGCGTGAGCGAGAGCCACGGAAGACTGCCCGTGTACGCGTTCGTGAGCGAGACTTGGAGGAGCGGCGGCGTCTCGGCGGTCGTCGCCATCGCCGTGCGGCGCGTCCGCACCGACATGATGCTCCCCACGGACGCCGACAACGTCGAGTCGCTCCCGGTCGCGACGACGATGGCGCTGCAGGCGGTCGACGCCTGCGCGACCGCGCCGATCGAAATCGAACCCGTCACGCCTCCGGCCGCGGGGAGCGCCGTCGACGTAGTCGACGTGCTCGGATAGACGCACCCCTTCGCGATCGCCGCCGGAAGCGCCGCGGCCGGACGTCCGGGCGAGAAGGTCGTCGCCCCGCCCCCGCACGCGCTGAGCGCCGTTACGAGAAAGAGCCCGACCGAAGCGAAGGCGACGGCGGAACGCGAAAAAGCCGTGGGGCGTGTATCGTCCATGCGAGGAGTGTACGGACTCGTGCGGTCGATCGGGAGAGGGAAAACCCTCGCCGCACGCGTTCCGGCCGCGCATGCGGAGCGACGGGCGGAACGTGCGCGCTGGGATGCCGCGGGCGGAATCGCGCGCGACCGCCGTAAATATGGCGCGATGCGTCTCGTCTGCAGCGAATGCCGGAGCGACGTCTCCGATCGCGAGATCTTTTGTCCGACCTGCGGCGGTTTGCTCGCGTTCGAACTCGACACGACGGCGCTCGACGGCGAGCTCCTACGCGCGCGCTTTCGCGAACGTCGCATGTCGCCCGATCCGCTCGACCGCAGCGGCGTGTGGCGCTTTCGCGAACTCTTACCGGATATTTCGGCGAGCGACGTCGTCACGCTACGCGAGAACGACCTGCCGCTCTACCCGGCGAATCTCGGCGCGGGATACGCGAACGTCGACCGCGTCGCGTACCTGCATCTCGGAATGAATCCGACCGCATCGTTCAAGGACGCCGGAATGACGGTCGCGATCTCGCATGCGAAGGCGCGAAGCGCCCGCGTCGCCGTGTGCGCGAGCACGGGCAATACCGCGGCCGCGATGGCGGCGTACGGCGCGCGCGCGGGGATCACCGCGCTCGTGCTCGTTCCGGCGGTCGGCGTGAGCGAGGCGAAGATGGCGCAGACGCTCGATTACGGCGCGACGATCGCCGCGATCGACGGCGATTTCGATCGCGCGCTCGAACTCGTGCGTTCGCTCGATCCCACGCGCGTCGCGATCGTCAACAGCGTCAATCCGTATCGCATCGAAGGTCAGAAGTGCGCGGCGTTCGCGTTACTCGAAGCGCGGTCGTGGCGCGCGCCGGATTGGATCGTCTTACCGGGCGGCAATCTCGGCAACACGAGCGCCTTCGGCAAAGGCCTGCGCGAAGCGCACGCGCTCGGGTTGATCGATCGGATGCCCAGACTCGCCGTCGTGCAGGCGAGCGGTGCCGCGCCCTTCTCCGCGCTCTGGCGCGACGGTGGCGAGATGCGTCCGGTCGTCGCGAAAACGAGCGCGACGGCGATCAAGATCGGCGCGCCCGCGTCGTGGCGCAAGGCGCTCTTCGAAGTGCGCCACAGCGATGGTACGGTACTCGACGTTTCGGACGGAGCGATCGCGGACGCGCGCGCGGTGATCGGGCGCGACGGAATCGGATGCGAACCCGCCTCCGCCGCGTCGCTCGCCGGCCTGCGCACCCTTCGCGCGCGCGGCGACATCGGCGCGGACGAAGACGTCGTGCTCGTGCTCACCGGGCACGTGCTCAAGGACGGCGCCTACGCGGCCGACTACCATCGTTCGGACGCGCCGTACGCGAACGCGATCCGGCCGACCCCCTCGGACGACGCCCTCCGCGCGCTCGTCGACGAACTCACGGCCGTGCGTGCGTGACGCACGGCCCAGGCAACCGCGCGACCGGGGGCCAAAAGCCGTGGCCATGCCCGTCGCTACGTTTACCGCCGCCGTCCCCGCTTCGTCGGCGAATCTCGGTCCCGGGTTCGACGCGATCGGGCTCGCGCTCGACCTCTGGGTGCGCGCGACCGTCCAACCGGCGGTGCGATTCTCGATTTCGTTCAAAGCCGGAGCGCACGTCCCCACGAACGCCGGTTTCGAGAACGAGATCGTGCGCGGGATCGATCGCGTGCTCGCGGGCGACCGACCCGACGTATCGATCCTCGTCGAGAACGCGATCCCGCTCGGCAAAGGGCTCGGCGCGAGCGCGGCCGGTGCCGTCCTCGGCCTGACGATCGGCGCCGAACTCGCGAGCGTTCGCCCGGCGACCGACGTGCTCGCGCGTCACGCGGCCGAACTCGAAGGCCATCCCGACAACGCGCTGCCGGCGTTACTCGGCGGCGTCGTCGTCGCGGCGATGGATGCGGGCGCGCGCCCGACGTACCTGCGTTTCGATCCGCCGCGCGGCCTCGCGGCGATCGTCGTAACGCCCAAGATCGTGTTACCCACCGCCGCGGCGCGCAAGCTCTTACCGGCGACCTACGAACGGAGCGACGTCGTTTTCAATCTCCAACGTGCGGCGTTACTCGCGGCCGCGCTCGCCTCGGGCGATCTCGCGAGCCTGCGCGTCGCGACGGGCGACCGCATCCACCAACCGTACCGCGCGCCGCTCGTCCCGGGATTCGACGAGATGTTACGCTTCGAACGGCCGGGGTTACTCGCCGTCGCGCTTTCGGGTGCGGGACCGAGCGTGATCGCGCTCGTCGCGGGCGAGTCTCCCGGTACCGGCGACGCGATGCGCGACGCGTTCGCGCGCGAGGGCATCGAGAGCGAGGTGTTCCACGTGGGCATCGCGCCGCGCGGTGCTACTGTCGAGCCGTTAGCGGCGAGCGCGGTGTCGGCATGAGCGAACGCGAAACGACGCCGAATCCCGTCGCGTCGGATTACCGGCATTCGACCGAAGCGAAGCTCACGCGCTTCATCGTCGAAATATTATCGGCCGTCGGCGTCGCGCGCGAGGATGCGGAGACGGTCGCCGTGGTGCTCGTCGCCTCGGATCTGCGCGGGATCGAATCGCACGGGCTCGCGCGGCTCGTGCCGTTCTACGTCGATCGGATCCGCGCGGGGATTCTCGAGCCGCGGCCGAGCGTGACCGTCGTGCGCGAGACGCCGACGTCGCTGCTGCTCGACGCCGGAAACGGACTCGGACATCCGGTCTCCGTGCGCGCGATGGATGCGGTGATCGAGAAGGCGAAACGCGGCGGCGTCGCGTTCGCGGCCGTGCGCAATTCGAATCACTTCGGCATCGCCGCGTACTATGCGATGCGCGCGCTTCCGGCCGATCTCATCGGGATCTGCTCGACGAACTCCGTTCGGTACGGCGCGCCGACCTACGGCAAGTCGGTCATGCTCGGGACCAATCCGTGGGCGTACGCGGTCCCGGCGCGAGACGAGCCGCCGTTCGTGCTCGATTTCGCGACGACGACCGTCCCGCGCGGTAAACTCGAGGTCTACGATCGTAAGGAACTCTCGCTCGGTCGTGGTTGGGCGATCGACGCGGACGGCGTCGAAACGCTCGATCCGAAGCAGGCGCTCTCCGGCGCGTTGCTCCCGCTCGGCGGCTACGGCGTGGCGAACGGCGGCCACAAGGGCTACGGTCTCGGCCTGCTCGTCGACATCATGTGCGGCGTGCTCTCCGGCGGCGCGTTCGGCGACGATCTGCCGGTCTCGAAAACGGACACGACCGGCGGAAAGATCTCGCATTTCTTCGGCGCGATCGATCCGAGCGGGTTTCGCGACATCGACGCGTTCAAGCGCGACGTCGACAGAGAACTCCGCGCCTTCAAGAACTCGGCGAAGGTGCCGGGGCAGGAGCGCATCTACGTCGCGGGCGAGATCGAGCACGAGAAGACGATCGCGCATCGGCGCGACGGCGTCCCGATCCACGCGAAGGTGTGGGCGACGCTCGAAAAGGTCGCGGGCGAACTCGGCGTGCCGTTCGCGCTGGACGCCTGAAGGTTCGGCGGTAAACGAATAACCGCCGCGATCGGCGAAGGATCGCGGCGGATTCGC
>CAZZXB010000020.1:24388-28767 GCA_964658025.1 uncultured Janthinobacterium sp. | reverse complement strand
CGGGCGCCCTCAGCGGGCTTCCTAGTTTGTCGGGGCTTGGCGGGGTGGCCCAGCCCTATGCCTCGTTCATCAAGAAAGCCGATCGGCAGAGCGGGTTGATCGACGTCGTTCGGAAGGACGACGAATACTATTTCGACCTCCGTTCGGAGCAGTTGGACCGGCCGTTTATCGTCGCTCCGGTGTTGGCGTCGGGCGTCGGTTCTGAAGCGTTCGCGGGGCGGATCTTCGATCCGATCGTCGTGAAATTCGAGCGCGTCGGGAAGCGCATTCTTTGGGTTCAGGACAACACGGATTTCACCGCGCCGAGCGATTCGAGCGCGGCGAACGCGCTCGCGATTTCGGTCACCGACTCCGTCATCAACGCTTCGCCGATCGTGGCGGAAGACGAGGCGAAGGAGCACGTCGTCGTCCCGCTGAGTTTCTTTCTCACCGATTTTGAGGGTGTCGGGAAGGAGCTCGGCGGAGGCGGTAGCGGATCGGGCGGACCGATCCTCTCGTTCGGTGGGCCGCCGGCGGCCGGGTTCACGGTCGATCCCACAAGATCGTACGTCGAGCGGACGAAGGCGTTTCCGGCGAACGTCGAGTTGCTCTCGAGTCTCGCGTTTGCGGGACCTGCGGGCGATCTGAGCGGAGCGCCGGACGGACGCGGCGTGCGGTTGCGGATGCACTACTCGATTCTCGAAGCGCCGACGCGATCGGGCTACATGCCGCGCCTCGCCGACGATCGCGTCGGGTATTTCATCACCGCACAAAAACGTTTCGACGACGATTCGCTCGCGACGCCCTTCGTGCGTTACATCGATCGGTGGAATTTCGCGAAGGGTCCGATCGTGTACTATCTCACCAACGAGATCCCGAGCGAATACAAACCGGCGATTCGCGCGGCGCTTCTGGAATGGAACACGGCGTTCGCCGCGATCGGCATTCCGAATGCGGTGGAGGTGCGCGACCAGCCGTCGGATCCGAGCTGGGATCCCGACGACGCTCGATATTCGACCGTCCGCTGGATCACGAGCGACAAACCGCTCTTCGCGGCGTACGGTCCGCACATCGCCGACCCGCGCACGGGTGAGATCCTACGCGTCGAGATCGTGATCGACGGCGAAGCGCTCCGCACGGTGAAGCGCGGTTTCGCGGATCAGGTCGCGCCGCTCGCGAAGGCGCGCGTCGACGAGAAGAGCGGACTTCCGCTCAAACAAACGCTCGGCGTCGACGGCGCGTGCGCCGATACGGAAGCGTGCGACACGTTCGCCGACGGTTCGGCCGAACTCGCGGCGACGGGTACCGTCGCGCTCGCCGCACGCGGTGCGACGCGCGCGCAGACGCAGAGCTATGCGAACGATTGGTTGCGCTCGGCCGTCCTTCACGAATCCGGCCACAATTTCGGACTACGGCACAACTTCGTCGCGTCGACGCTCTACTCGCTCGCCCAGCTCCACGATCGTGCGTTCACGCAAACCCACGGGCTCGTCGCGTCGGTCATGGAGTACACGCCGGTCAATCTGTCGCCCGTCGGCGCGCCGCAGGGCTCGTACTTCCAACTCAAGCTCGGGCCGTACGACCGTTGGGCGATCCGTTACGGGTACGCGCGCTTTCCGAACATCGGGTCGCCGCAGAACGAGATCGTTCCGTTGCGAGGGATCGCGAGCGAGAGCACGCGTCCGGAATATCGGTACGAAACCGACGAAGACGCCAACGGTCCGCTCGCGATCGATCCGCGCGTCTCGACGTTCGATCTCTCGAGCGACCCGCTCGCCTACGATCGCAACCAGTTCGCCGTCTACGGCGGACTCTTCGCCGATCTCGATCGTACGTATCCGCGCGCGGACGAGCCGTACTATCAGGAGCGCCAGACCTTCGCGAATCTGCTCCGCGGCTACCAACGCGCGGCGCTTCTGGCGACGAAATACGTCGGCGGCATGACGACGTCGCGTTCGCATCGCGGGCAGCCGGGCGGCGCTCCGCCGTTCGCCACGCTCGATCGCTCGTCGTCGAAAGCGGCGTTCGATCTGCTCGCGGCCAACGTGTTCTCGCAACGCGCGCTCCGCTTCTCGCCGCGATTGCTCGACGATCTCGGACCGAACCATTACTTGCATCGCGGCGTCGACGACATCGAGCAACCCGATTACCCGATCGGCGACGTCGTCGGGACGATGCAGTCGAACGTCTTGCTCGTGCTCTTCTCGCCCGACACGATGGCGCGTCTCTCGGACCAGCATTACAAGACCGAAAGCGGTCGCGCCGCGATGTCGCTGTCCGATCTCTTCACGTGGACGCAGGCGGCGATCTGGGACGACTTCGAGCATCCCTCGGGCGATCCGATCCACCGCGCCCTGCAACGGCGCTACGCGAACTTACTCGTCGCGTACGCGCTCGCGCCGAGCTTCCTCCTCAGCGCGATCGGCTATCCGAGCGATACGGCCCCGCTCGCCCGCTACGAGCTGAAGCGGCTTCGCGCGGACGTCGTCGCGACGCTCCGCCGAACCGATCTCGACGTCGCGACGCGCGCGCATCTCGAAGACGTCGAGAGCCGGATCTCGCGCGCGCTCGATCCGAACGCGGTGCGCGGCGCGTGAGCGCGAAGCTCCGTCTTCGGGATCGAACGCTCGACCTCACGCGCGGCGCGAAGGTCATGGGGATCCTCAACGTCACGCCCGATTCGTTCTACGACGGCGGCCGCTACGCGGAGGTCGATCGGGCGCGCGAACGCGCCGCGAAGATGGTCGAACTCGGCGCGGAGTTCGTCGACATCGGCGGTCAATCGTACGCCGCGGGCGTCCCGCAGATCGACGCCGCGGAGGAGCGTGCGCGGATCGTCCCCGTCGTGGAAGCGCTCGTCCGCGACGGCATCGGTGCGGTGCTCTCGATCGATACGTTCAAAGCCTCGGTCGCCGAAGCCGCGCTCGCGGCCGGCGCGCATCTCATCAACGACTGCAGCGGCCTCTCCGATCCCGCGCTCGCGAGCGTCGTCGCCCGCCACGATGCGGCGCTCGTCGTCATGCATCTCAAGGGTCGACTCGGGGTACGCGAGGCGAACTACGCGTACGAAGATCCGCTCGCCGAGATCGGCGCGTTTCTCGCGGCGCGACTCGACGCGGCGCGCGCGGCGGGGGTGGCCGACGACGCGCTCGTCGCGGATCCCGGGCTCGAATTCGGCAAGGAGCCCGAAACCGATCTCGAGATCTTGCGCCGGTTCGGCGAGCTGCGAGCGCTCGGGGTGCCGTTACTCGTCGCCGCGAGTCGCAAGAGCTTTATCGGTCGCATCTTCGGGCGCCCCGCGCGGGAGTTACTCGTGCCTTCGCTCGCGACGGCGGCGGTTGCGGTCGAGGCGGGCGCGCGCATCGTTCGGGTCCACGACGTCGAGGAGACCGTCGAGCTCGTGACGATGCTCGAGGCGATCGCCCACGGTGCGGCGGGAACTCTTATCACCTCTTCTCGGTTCTGAACCAAAGCATGCATACGGCGTATCTCGGCATCGGCTCGAATCTCGGGGACCGACGGGCCAACATCCTTCGCGCGCTGCAGAAGCTTCGCGCGATCGCGACGATCGAAGCGACCTCGTCGTTCTACGAAACGCCGCCGACGGACGGCGTCGCAGGACCGGCCTTCCTCAACGTGGCGACGACGATCCGCACGGCCCTCGATCCCGAGGCCCTCGAACGCGCGCTCCGCGGCATCGAAGTCTCGGTCGGGCGCGGCGCACCGCGACCGCTCGGCGCGCGGCCGATCGATTTCGACCTGCTCCTCATCGACGATCTCCGTCGCGACTTCGGTCGCTTCGAACTCCCGCATCCGTATCTCGCGCGACGGCCCTTCAACCTCGTGCCGCTCGCCGAGATCGCGCCGAACGTCGTCGTTCCGGCGAGCGGTAAGACGATCGCCGAACTCGCCGCGCTCGCCGACGCCCGCGGCATCGTCAAGAAGGCGCGCCCGCTGCAGTTCGCGTCGAACCGACAAGAAGAAGCGCCCGACGTCCGCCTCTCGATCGATCGCGTCGGCGTGTCGAGCGTCAAACGCATCGTGCATCTCCGCCGCGGCGATAAGGACGTTCCGTTCAACGCGGAACTCTCGATGGTCGCCGATCTCGCACCGGATAAGGCGGGCGTCCACATGTCGCGCTTCTCGGAATTACTCGAAGAGGCGACGCTCGACGTTCTCGCGCGGACGGAACGTCCCGGTCGCATCGAAGACGTCGCGACCGCGATCGCGCGCGAGATCGTGCGCTCGCAGAAGGCGCTCCGCGCCGACGTGCGCGTCCGCGCCGATTTCGGTCTCGAACGTTGGACCCCGGTGAGCGGAAAGCGCGGCGAGGAAACGTACACGCTCGTCGCGATCGCGCACGCGGACGAGGCCGGGACGCGTCACGTCGTGGGCGTCGA
>CAZZXB010000020.1:0-24288 GCA_964658025.1 uncultured Janthinobacterium sp. | reverse complement strand
CCGCGCTTCGTCGAAGACGTCGTGCGCTCGATCTTGGCGCAAGCGCTCGAGGCGTACGGTCACTTCCCCGACGAGTCGTTCGTGCTCGCCTCGCAAGTCAATTACGAGTCGATCCACAAGCACGACGCGTTCGCCGAAGCGTTCGGCACGTTCGGCGAACTCCGCGCCGAACTGCGCACGGGCGCCTACGCCGGCCGCAAAACCGATCTCGCCTCGTGGCTCGGCACGAAACCCTCGCCCGTCGTCGCCTGACCGTGTCGCGGCCGCTCGAGATCTGGGCGTCGCCCGAGCCGACGTTCGCGCGCACGGACGCGACGACGTTCCGCGATCAGCTCGCCGAGACGGGGCACGCGGCGCGTCCCGGCGATATCGATCTGCTCGCGGGCCTCGGCATCTCGGCGACGCGGTATCCCGTGCTCTGGGAGCGAACGGCGCCGGGCGATCCGACGGCGCTCGATCTCGCGTGGGCGCGCCCCCGGCTCGAGCGATTGCGCCGACTCGACGTCGAGCCGATCGTGACGTTACTGCATCACGGCAGCGGTCCGGCGTGGACCGATCTCCTCGACGATCGCTTCCCGGACGCGTTCGCGGCGTACGCGGGTGCGGTCGCCCGCGCGTTCCCGTGGATACGGCGATGGACGCCGATCAACGAACCGCTCACGACGGCGCGTTTCGCGACGCTCTACGGCAGCTGGTATCCCAACCGTCGCGACGACGCGTCGTTCGGAACGGCGATCGTCAACGAGGCGCTCGCGATGCTCGGCGCGATGGCGGCGATCCGGCGGCACGTCCCGGGCGCCGAGTTCTTCGTGACCGAAGATCTCCAGGGCTTCACGGCGACGGACGATCGCGTGCGCGATTACGTCGATCACAAGCGCGAGCGCGCGTTTCTCGCGATCGAACTCGTCGCGGGCCGCGTCGTCCCGGGCCACGCGATGCACGCGTACCTGCGCGAACGGTGCGGCATCTCGGTCGCGACGCTCGAGCGCGTGCGACGCATGGCGGTCGTGCCCGATCTCGTCGGTTGGAATTACTATCCGAACTCCGAACGGCTCGTCGGGCGCGACGCACGGAATCGCACGACGAACGTGGAGGCGATGACGACGCGACCGATCTCGCCGCTCCCGTTATTGCGGGCCGCGCACGCGCGACTCGGATTGCCGTTCGGCTTCAGCGAGGTCCATCGGGCGGGAGACGAAAGCGAACGCGTGGCGTGGCTCGACGCACGTTTCGCCGATGCGACGTCGTTACGCGCCGAGGGCCTGCCCGTGGCGATGGTCGGCGCGTGGGCGGCGTTCGGGATGGTCGACTGGAATTCGCTCTTGCTCCGCCGCGACGGCATCCGCGAAGACGGGATCTTCGCCTTCGCGGCCCCGAATGAGGAACCGCGCGAGACGCGGGTCGCGACCCGCCTGCGCGAACTCGTCCGCGGCTCCCGAGCGTTCGCGAGCGTCTGAGGGGACGGGGTCTCCACGTCGCGGCCTCAGCCTTTTTGCGACTCCGTGTCGCGTGCGGCGTCTTCGCGTTTCTCGGTCGCGCGCGCGGACGCGCGCGGATCGACGCCCGCCGGCTGTTCGAAGGTCGCGCGAATGACGGAGGGCACGATGAGACGGACGCGCTTCGCGTTGATCTTCGTGAACTCGGCCCCGAGCAGCAAGATCATCGCCGAATAATAGATCCATAGCAACGCGACGAGTAACGAGCCCGCCGCGCCGTAAGCCGACGTGACGCCGCCGACGGCGAAGTAGATCGCGATGAGCGCCTCGCCGACGACGAACAGCAGGGCGGTCGCCGCCGCGCCGATCCAGACGTCGCGCCACGCGACGGTGACGTCGGGGAGAATCTTGAAGATCATCGCGAAGATGACCGTCACGAGTCCGAAGCTCACGACCTGATCGATCGACGCGATCACGGCCGGATTCGATCCGTACGGCAGGAGCGAGAGGAAGTGCGCGCCGACGAACGCGATGACGCCGTTCGCGACGAACGTCACGAGCAAGAGGAAGCCGACGACGAGGATCATGCCGAACGAGGCGAGCCGCGAGCGTACGAGTTGTCTCCAGCCGCCCTTCGTGCTCTCGACGTGCCAGACGGCGTTGAGCGCGTCCTGGAGCGCCGAAAAGAGGCCGCTCGCGCCGACGACGAACGCGACCCAGCCGACGATCTGCGCGATGATCCCCTGACGCGGTTTGTCGAAGGACACGTGGATGATCTGACCGAGCGTGTCGGCCGCCTGCTTTCCGGCATCGCGTTGCACGATATCGAGAAGCCGCGCCTGCGTCTGCGAGTCGCCTCCGACGAACGCTCCGAACAACGCGACGACGACGATCAAGAGCGGCGCGATCGAAAAGATCGTCGAGTACGCGATCGCCGCGGCGAGGCGTTGACATTTGTCATCGTTGAACGCGACGAACGTCGCCTTTACGGGAGCCAGGTTCATCGTATCCGAGGCCGTACCCGAGCATCCGAATGGTCAACCGATCGGACTGCATCGTCGTCGGCTCGCATCTGCGCTACGACGGCGTGCGTCAGCGACCCCACCACGTCGTCTCCCGACTCGCGCGTCGGCTCCCGTTACTCTACGTCGAAGAACCGTTTTTCGGGATGCAAGAGCGCGACGAGTTCGTGGAGCGCGACGGGCTGACGATCTTGCGTCCCGTGCGTCTCGCGGGCGAGGTGCCGGCGGTCGACGCCCGCACGCTCGCGGCGATCCGCGCCTGGGCGGCCGGACGTTCCGCGCTCGCGTGGCTGTACACGCCGAGCGCGATCGCGATCGCGGACGCCCTCGCCGCGCCGATCGCGTACGACTGCATGGACGATCTCGCGGCGTTCGATTTCGCCCCCGTCGGGATCGCGGAGGCCGAACGCGCGTTACTCGAACGCGCGAGCGTCGTGTTCGCGGGCGGTCCGTCTCTCTTCGCCTCGCGCCGATCGTACGGCGCCAAAGTACGTCTCGAACCGAGCGGCGTGGAGTTCGAGCACTTCGCGTCGGCGAGCGTCGTTCGCCCCCATCCGCTCTTCGACGAACTCGCCAGGCCGATCGCGACGTACGTCGGCGTGATCGACGAGCGCGTCGATCTCGAGATCGTCGCCGCGGTCGCGGACGAACTGCCCAATCTCGTCCTCGTCGGCCCCTTCGTGAAGCTCGCGCCGACGCGCGTGCCGCGACGCGCGAACCTCCACTGCACGGGCCAACTGTCGTACGCGGCGCTCCCCTCGATCCTCGCCGGGACCGACGTCGCGCTCGTCCCCTTCGCGCGCAACGCCGCGACCGCGAGCCTCTCGCCGACGAAGACGCCCGAATATCTCGCGGCCGGGGTCCCGGTCGTCGCGACCGATATCGCCGACGTCGCGCGCGATTACGGCGACGTCGCGCGGGTCGCGAACGATGCCGCCTCGTTCGTCCGTGCGTGTCGCGAGGCGCTCCGGCCCGATCCCGAGCGCCGCGATCGCGGACGGGAGCGGGCGCGCCGAATTTCGTGGGACGCGATCGTCGAACGCATGTGGCAGGCGGTCGAGCGCGAAGTCTTCGCGCGATGACGCTCCGACAACGCGCGCTCGCGCTCGCCGCCTTCGTTCTCGCCTCGCTCGGTACCGCATCGGCCGCCGACGCGCCGTATGCGAAACTCGCAAACGAGCTCGGCGTTCCGAACCTGGCCGATTCGACCGGTCCGAGCGACAAGTCGCAACTCCAACTCCGCTTCGTCAAAACCGGCGAGACGAAGGACGAGTGGACGAAGCAACTCACGGTCGATATCGCGAAGGTCGATCCGAACGATACCGACGGCTCCACGTACGCCGCGATCGAGCAGTTCCAGCACGAGCTCAACGTCCGCCACGTGCACGTCGATCTCTTCGACGTCTCGCCGCTCAAGCCGTACACGGCGTACTACGAGTTCCACGTCGGCACCGAAACCGATCGTGGCGTCGCCTACAGTCCGAGCACGGGTTTCGTCGCCTTCGCGCAACTCGCCGAAAAACAGACGACGACCGTCACGCCCGACGACATCAAAACCCTCAAGGCCGTCGTCGGCCGCTAACCCGCGGCGGCGCCCTCCGCCCGCGCGTGCAAGAAATCGATCCGACTCCGGAGCGACGGGTGGGTGGAGAAGAGCACCTCCATCCAACGCGGCTGTTCGGCTTCGGCCATGTTCGTCTCGCGGAGACGTTCGAAGGCGGCCGCGCCGCTCGCGGCGTCCGCCGTCGCGCCGATCGCGAAACGATCGGCGGCGCGTTCTCGGCCGCGCGAGAAGCTCGAGACGATCGGACGGGCGAGCGTGCCGCAGAGCGAGATGGCGAAGAAGAGGCGCGCGAGCCCGACGCTCGTCGCGAGGCTTCCGTTCGCGCGATTCGCGAGCGCGCGCGCGCCGAAGAACGTGGCGGCGGTCGTCGCGGTGCCGATCGCGACCGCGCGCCAGACGTCGCGTGCGACGTAGTGTCCCAGTTCGTGCGCGACGACGAAAATCGTCTCGTCCGGTTCGAAGCGGTCGAGTAACGTATCGCCGATGACGATCCGCTTCGTGCCGAACAGACCCGTGACGTAGGCGTTCGCTTTTTCCGTCTGCTTGCTCATGTCGACGCGTAAGATCGTGGCGTCGCCCGCGCCGTAGCGCGCGGCGAGCGCGCGGATCCGATCGGCGAACGCGCCCTCGATCGGTTCGAACGTGTTGAAGAGCGGCGCGATGAACGTCGGCGCGACGACGTTGGCGAGCACGAGCAGCGGAAGCGTCCCGGCAGTCGCGAGGAGCGGCCACGAGCGCGGCGCGCGCGCGACCGCGAGCGAGAGCAGTTCCAAAAGCGGCAAGCCGATCGCGACGGAGAGCCCGAAGCCTTTCGCCTGTTCGCCGAGCCACGCACCCGGAGTCTGCTTGGAGAGACCGTAGCGCCGTTCGAGCGCGAAGCCTTCGACGAAATCGCTCGGTAGCTCGATCGCCGTCGTCGCCGCGAGGGCGATCGCGAGACGACCGAGTCGCCGCACGCGCGATTCCGTCGCCGCGTCCGCATCGGCGGCGTCGTCGCCGCGCCCGTCGCGCGCGTCGACGAGCGGTCCGATCGCGTATGCCGCCGCGCCGAGCGTCGCGAGCGAGCGCGCCATTCCGGCGAGCATGAGCTCGCGTCGCAGCGTTCCGTACGCTGCCGGATCGCGCGCGAGCGCGGGCGCGGGCGCGCGCAGCTCGCGCACGGCCTCGCTCGTGCGGACGGCCGCGTATCCGGCGACGGCGCCCGCCGCGACCCAACTCCAAAATTTCCCGAACATCAGATGATCGAGATCGTTTCTTTGACCTTCGGCGTCGCGGCGAGCGCGTCGAGGAGCGCGGCGGCGAGCACGTCGACGACGGGCGAGGTCGTCTCTTCGATCCGGCCGCTATCGGCGAGCGCCATCAATTCCGGATCGATCGGGAGTCGCGCGAAAACGGGGGCGCGCGCGAGTTCGGCGACGCTGTCGGCGTACGACGGTCCGTAGACGTCGTAACGCTTCCCCGTATCGGGCGCGGTGAAGTACGACATGTTCTCGATGACGCCGAGGATCGGTTTCTTCATCTGATGGATGAGGTTCGCGGCCTTGCGCACGATCATCGTCGCGAGCGCCTGCGGCATCGTCACGAGCACGACGCCGTCGATCGCGAGCGACTGCAGGACGGTGAGCGGCGCGTCGGAGGTGCCGGGCGGAAGATCGATGAGGAGGACGTCGAGATCGCTCCAGAGCGTCTGTTCGTAGAACTGCCGGATCACGCCCGAGAGGATCGGTCCGCGCCAAATCATCGCCGTATCTTCTTCGGGCGTCAGCAGGTTCGAGCTGACGACCTCGATCGCGGCGCGCGTGAGCGCGGGGACGAAGAGCGGTCGCGTTTGGCCCGTCGCGTCGGGAGGACCCTTCTCCATGTCGAGCGGATCGCGCAGACCGAAGAGTCGCGGGATCGACGGACCCGTGATGTCGGCGTCGAGGATGCCGACGCGTTTGCCGGCCCGGCGTAAGCCGACCGCGAGCAGTCCCGTCGTCAGCGACTTTCCGACGCCGCCCTTGCCGGACATCACGGGGACCACGGCCTTCATCGTGCCGCGCCGCGCGAACGCGCCCGGCGCCGCGACGTGGGGGCGACGGTCGTCGTTCATGATCGTCGGCACGCGACCCGAGAGCCGGGCCTGCGCGAGCGCGGCGACGATCGGTTCGACGCGCAATCCGTGTGCCTTGGCGCCCGCCTCGATGGTCTCGTAGGCGTTGACCGAACACCCGGAGCACCGCAATCCGAATTCCGCGAGCACGCTCTCCGCGATCGGGAGGCTCGCGACGAGGTCGCGGATGTTCGTGACGGGAGAAATCGTGAGGGGCATGACGCGTAGACTACAACTTTCTGGCTCGACTTCGTTTACGATTGCTTCGACGCCGATGGCGCTGCCTCTGTGCGGGCCGTCACCGACGCCGCGGTTCCGCACCGCCTACGCTTCGCCCACGTCGTTCGCTCGAACCCGTAAAGGACGTATCATGGCCGCATTCGCTCGCTTGACGATCCCGCTCGCCGTCGTCACCCCGGCGCAAGCCCAGGACGCGCTCGAGGTCTTCTCGCAAACGCCGGGCACGACCGACGTCGCCGTCGATCCGGTCGCCGGAAAGGCGACGATGCTGTACCAGTGGCCGGGAAACATCGACGCGGTCATGCGCCGCCTCAAGCGCAAAGGCATCGCGAACCCCACGGCGATCGCCGTCTCCGTCCCCGTCGTGAACCACTCGGGCAAGGTCGTCGATCCGACGCATTTCATCGGACACCTCAACCTCTCGCCGGCCGTCTCCGACGCCTCGTACGACGGGTCGACGGTTTCTGCGACGATCGTACCGCTCACGGCGTCGATGCGATATATGTTCGAAGAGATCAATCTCGCGGGTCTGCTCGCGATCGATTCGCCGACCGTCGCCCATCCTCAGGAGTTCGTCCTCTGATCGCAACGACCGAACCCGATGCGATCGTCGTCGGAGCCGGGCCCGCCGGGCTCGCCGCCGCGAAGTTTCTCGCGGACGCCGGAAAGACGGCGCTCGTCCTCGAGAAGCGCGACATCCCCGGCGGCAAACTCTCGTCGTGGCGCGATCGCGACGGCGACTGGCTCGAAACGGGGCTGCACTCGTTCTTCGGCGGCTACGCGAACGTCCACGCCCTGCTCGCCGACGTCGGCATCGCCGACAACGTGTTGTGGCAACCGCACACGCTCACGTGGGCGTTTCCCGCGGGGTTCTCGCCGCGCTGGAAGTCGGACGCGGCGATCTTCGAGGAATTCCACTTCGTCGATCTCCCGGCACCGCTCAACGGCGTCGGCGCGGTGCTCAACGGCAAATACGTCTTCAATAATTTCGAGAAGTTCCTCTTCGCGAAGGGGACGCTTCCGGTCTTGCTCGGCGACCACGGGTACGCCGAACGTCAGGACGACATCAGCTACGCCGACTGGCATCGCAAGCGCGGGATGAGCGAGCACATGCTGCGCACGTTCTTCGCGCCGATGTCGCTCGCGCTCAACTTCACGCCGATCGACAAGATCTCGGCCGAAGCGATGCTCCGCGTGATGGCGTATTTCGCGTCGAGCAAGAACGCGAGCCGCGCGGGTTTTCTCAACGCGCCGCCCTCGATCGCGTTCGTCGCGCCGCTCGTCGATCACGTCCGCGAGCGCGGTCAGACGGTGGAGGTCGCCGCGCCCGTGCGCGAACTGCTCTTCGAGAACGATCGCGTCGCGGGCGTCCGCACCGAAGACGGTCGGACGTATCGCGCCGAGACGACGATCCTCGCGACGCCCGTCCACGATGCGGCGAAACTACTCCCCGCCGAGATGCTGCGCGATCCGCTCGTGCACGGCGTCGGAAAGCTCGAGTCGAGTCCGATCATCAACGCGCACCTGTGGTTCGACCGCAAGATCTCGAAGCTGACGAATCTGATCTTCGCACCGGGGACGATCTTGCCCGTCCACGCGGATCTCGGTCAGGCCTCGCCCGGCTACGAGTGGCCCGATCGCTCGTTCGTGGAGATCTGCGTCGCTCCGGCGGACGATCTCATGAAGCTCGACGACGACGCCGTGATCGATCGCGTCATGCGCGACATGGAAAAGCTCTATCCGCTCGCGAACCGTACCAACCTCGTGAAAGCAAAGCTCGTGCGCGTGCCCAAGAGCGTCTACCGGGCGAGTCCGGGTGCCGAGCGTCTGCGCCCGGGATCGCGGACGCCCGTCCGCAACCTCTTTCTCGCGGGCTGTTACACGAACCATCGCTTTCCGGCGAGCATCGAAGGCGCGGTGCGTAGCGCTCGCGCGGCCGTCGACGTCGCGCTCGCGGAAATTCGTGTTCGAGCGTAGTCTCGGGGTCGCCGTCGCCGAGCGAGAGGTCGGCGACACCTCGCCGTACGTCCGAGCGGCGTACGCCACGTGCCGCGAGATCACGCAAGCCGCATCGAAGACGTTCTATCTCGCGTCGCTGTTTCTCGCTCCCGAGAAACGACGTGCCGTGTGGGCGGTCTACGCGTTCTGCCGGACGGCGGACGACCTCGTGGATCGGATCGCGCCCGCGGGCGATCGGCTCGGGGCCATCGATCGCCTCGAACGAGAACTGCTGGCCTGCGTCGCGGGCGAACCCGTGGGACCGATTTTCGCGGCGTACGCCGACGCGACCGCCCGCTTCGCGATCCCGCTCGAACCCGCGCTCGCGCTCCTGCGCGGCGCGCGGATGGACGTGACGGTCCGCTCGTACGAGACGTACGACGAACTCGGCGAATACTGCTATCTCGTCGCGTCGACGGTCGGACTGCTCGTCGCGCCGATCCTCGGTTACGCGACGCCCGAGGCGCTCGAATACGGCGTCGCCCTCGGGCGGGCCATGCAGCTCACGAACATCCTGCGCGACGTCGGCGAGGACGCGCTCATGGGACGCGTCTATCTGCCGCGCGAGGATCTGCTGCGCTTCGACTACGGCGAGCGGGAGATCTTCGCCCACGTCCTCGACGAGCGCTTCGTCGCGCTCATGCGGTTCCAGATCGCCCGCGTCCGCGACTTGTACGAGCGCGCCGAGCCCGGGATCGCGCTCCTCGCCCCCGACGCCCGTTACACGGTCCGCCTCGCGCTGACGCTCTATCGGCGGATCCTCGGGGCGATCGAGGCGAACGGCTACGACGTCTTCGGCCGGCGCGCGTACGTGCCGCTCCGCTCCAAAATCGTCTCCGCGCTCGGCGTCGCCCTCGCGCAGACGCGCTGACGGTAGCACGCGCTACACCGTCCGGGACTCCCGAAGCGATATGATGTTGCGGAGCACCGACGGGATCGGAGCTTCGCACTTCGAGAGGGGAGAACGCCGCAATGGCAACGCTCGATCCGGCAACCGCCGGAGTTTACGAAGTCGGGAACGATCAGGTTCCCGAAGTCTACCGTCCGTTTTTCGATAACGGCGACTGGACGCAGCACACGCTGACCGTCTATGGATCTTGGGTATTTTTCGCGGTCGCCGTGCTCGCGCACATCGGCGTCTGGCTCTGGAAGCCGTGGTAAGGGGAAACGCCATGTTGGTTCGCAAGACGTACAATTTCCGCGCCGTGCTCGGCGCCTATTGCGCGGCGGGGCTCGTCGTCGCATTTCTGATCCACTTCATCGTGTTGTCGTCGCCGAAGTACAACTGGATCTTCCCGCAGACGGCGACGCAGGTCACGGCGCCGGCGCCCGCGCCCGGAGCAAAATAAAGCTCGCACGCACGTAAAGGTCAACGGGACGTCCGACGTTCGGACGTGCCCTCACGCGTAGGTAGGAGATGCGGTCATGCTCAGTTTCGAAGGCGTCTATCGTAAGCGTGGAGGGACCTTCCTCACCGAGATCCTCGGGGACGACCCGTTCGATTTTTGGGTCGGTCGTTTCTACGTCGGCATCTTCGGCGCGATCTCCGTCGGTGCGTCGATCTTCGGCATCCTCGTCATCGCGCTCTCGATCGCCGCTCAGAACGACGGCGATCTTTTGCGCGTCACGATCGGGGCGCCGCTCCGTCAATACGGTCTGGGCTTCGCGCCGTTCTACCAGGGCGGCAACTGGGAGCTCATCATCATATTCGCGGCGATCGCCTTCGTCGCTTGGGCGCTACGCGAGGTCGAGATCTGCCGCAAGCTCGAGATGGGCTTTCACGTGCCGATCATGTTCAGCTTCGCGATCTCGGCGTTTCTCGTGCTCGAGGTCATCCGGCCGCTCTTGCTCGGATGCTGGTGCGAGGGCTTCGATCTCGGCTTCACGGGCCACCTGACGTGGGTTTCGAACACCGGCTTCAAATACGATAATTTCTATCTCAACCCGTTCCACGCGTACGCCATCCTCGGGTTCTTCCTGACGGCGATGGTGCTCGCGATGCACGGCAGCGCGATCCTCGGAACGTACAACACGAACGCCGATCCTTCGGTCGAAACGGCCAACGTCGACAACTTCTGGCGCGATTACATCGGCTACTCGATCGGCGAACTCGGCATCCACGTTCTCGGGTTCTGGCTCGCGATCTACACTTTGGTCATGTCGGATCTCTGTATCCTTACGTCGGGTCCCGTCGTCAAAGATTGGGTCGACTTCTGGCACTTCCAAATTCCGTGGTTTCACTAAAGGCGTAAAGCGATGGCAACGATACTAGCGCGACCGCGCATCCCATCCATCGAAATGCCCGGCCCGAGTCGCGTCGACGACGCGGATCCCGTCGGCGTCCGCGTCGGCGTTCCGTTCCACATCCCGCTCCTCGCGCGCTTCGGCATGTCGACGCAGATCGGGACGCTCTGGCTCGGGACCTGGGGCATGTTCTCGGTGTTCTTCTTCGTCGCCGGACTCGGCGTGCTCACGTTCGCCGGCATCCAACAGATGCAAGGCAACGTGCTCCTGCTCGTCAAGTATTTCGCGAACGTCCAGATCCAGCCGCCCGAAGGGCTCGGTCTCGCGCCCTCGCTCTCCCAGGGCGGCTTCTGGCAGATCAACCTCATGCTCTGGGCACTCGCGGTGCTGTGCTGGGCCGGCCGTTGTTACGATCGCCTCGTGCGCTATCAGTGGCGTCCGTATCTGCTCTTCGCGTGGCTCTCGGCGATCTTGCTGACGGCGACGATCTGGGTGTTCCGGCCGCTCGCGATGCACTCGTGGGCCGAGGCGCCCGCGCTCGGGCTCAACTCCGACATCGACTGGGCGCAGAACTTCAGCGTGCTCTGGGGCAACCTGTACTACAACCCCTGGCACATGCTCGCGATCTTCTTTCTGTTCGGATCGACGATGCTCTGGGGCATGCACGGCGCGACGATCCTCGCGACGGCCTCCGAGGGGAGCCATCTCGAAGACGCCGAGATCAAAGACATGCACTCGGGCTCGCACAAGTCGATGCTGTTCTGGCGCTGGACGATGGGGTTCAACGCGAATCCGAAAACGATTCACGACTGGCTCCTGTGGTTCTCGATGGGCACCGTCCTCGCGTCCGCGCTCGGCATCATCACGACGGGAACGCTCGTCAAAGACTGGTACGTCTGGGGCGTCGATCACGGTTGGGTCCAACAATACGGTCCGATGACGCGAACGGCGATCAACGATTCGTCGCAACCGCCGTCGGTCGGCATCCGTACGATCGAGCAGCCGGGCGTCACGTCGTCGCAGGGCGGCTACTGATGCGCAAGCTCTTCGGACCGCTCGCGCTCGCGGCGCTCGTGGTCGTGGGCAGTTCCGTCGCGCCGTTCTTCGGCGCGCGCGCCGCGGACGGCCCGAATACGCCGTCGCAAGGGATCCCCGCCGACATGGCGCGGCCGGGGACCGAAGCCTCGCAGATCTCGCCGAACCTGCTCGTCAATCCGGCGCAAAACGGTGCCGAGATCGACGAGCGCGCGGAACAGATCTACACGCACCAGTACGGTCCGGTCGATCAGAAGGCGCCGCTCGATTTCTCGCACCAGCCGAAGTCCGTGCCGCATACCTACGTCGGCGGACAGCTCTACAACGTCCAGGTGCTCAAGGGCCTGACGTACGTCCAACTCGTCGTCTACATGGGAAAGTATACGCAAGCGCTCGGCGTCCAGTGTTCGTACTGCCACAACACGAACAACTTCGCGTACGACACCGCGACGAAAAAGATCGCGCGCACGATGCAGATCATGTCCAACGGCGTGCAGACCGCGTGGATCGAACCCGTGAAGCGCGACTATCCGAACTACGCCGTCAACGGCGCCGTCGGGTGCGTCACCTGCCATCGCGGCGCGCCGCTCATGGGCGTGAAGTACAACGTGGTCCCGGTCCAGTATCTCGATTACACGCACAAGTCCACCAAGCAAGCGGGCTACGTCGTGAACTCGATGTATTCGGCCGTGAAGTCCCTCGGCGTGAACTGTCTCTTCTGCCACAACAGCGCCGACTTCATCACGCTGCAGTACTATCCGACCAACAAGATCGCGCACCGGATGTGGGCGATGGTCGACGACATCAACCACAAATATCTCCCGCCGAACGTCAAGGCGGTCACGTGTTACACCTGTCACCAGGGCGCGAAATGGCCGAGCGCGCTCGTCAAAGCAGGGCTCGACCAAACCCCGGTTCAAGCCTTTGCCGCACATCCGGAGTATTCGGAGAATCCCGGAGCGCATCTGGATTCAGGGGTGGGCCAATAGGTTGGATCTGTTCTGGAGTCTGCCCAGTGCGACGGTGATCGCAACGCCGGAAAGTTCGCTCGTGCAACTCTTCGAAGAGCACGGCGCGCGACGCTACGAATCGGGGGCGATGCTCTCCGATTCGGACGCACATCCGGAAAGAACGTTCTACTGCGGCACGGGCACGTTGAAGGTCACGAAGCTTCTCGCGAGCGGTCGCGAAATCTTGATCACGATCTTGCAGGCGGGATCGATCTGGAGCGACCGCGCCGTGCTCAACGGCTATTGGCGCGAGGTCTTCGTCGAAGCGATGGAGCCGAGCGACGTCTACGCGATCGAGAACGCGAGCTTCGAGGCCTTCTTACTCGAACGCCCGGAACGGCTCACGTTCTTCATGCAGCGCGTCTCCGAACAGGTGAGCGATGCGCTGACGTTGCTCGACGATTTTCGCGGTCGCGACGTCGCGTCGCGTCTCGCGCGCGTGCTCGTGAAGTTCTCCCAGCAATACGGCGTGCCGACCGATACCGGCGTGCGGATCGACCTGCCCGTGACGCATCAGGATATCGCGAACATGATCGGCACGGCGCGCGAGACGGTCTCGCGCAACATGGCGCGCTTCCGGCAGAAGGGCTACGTGCGCGACTCCGCGGCGGGTCAGTCGCTGGAATTGCTCGACCTGGGATCGCTCGAAGCGCTGATCGTCTAGGCCGAACCGACGCGGATCCGCGGAGCGACCGCCGGGCGACCGGGGCGCTCCGTTTTCGTTGGGTGATGGGTATCACCGAGGCCCGAGCGTCGCGGTCCTACACTCCGGAGCGGAGGGCTTTGATGCCGGAGGTTGGACCCGAGGTCGTTCGGCGACGAGCGGCGAGCATCTGGACGCTGGTACACCCGCTGTTCGCGATCGGCCAACTGCTCGCGTTCTTCGTGAGCGTCGGGCTCCTCATCGCGTTCGCCTTCCACGCCGTGCCGTTCCACGTCGTCCACGTCTCCGTGCTCGTGAAGATCGGCTTGATGGTCGGCGCCGTGATCACGGGATCGCTCTGGGAGCACGACGTCTACGGCTACTGGTGGTTCGCCCCGGAATTTCTCGCCGAAGACGTCATGACGCTCATCGTGTTCATCACGCAGATCGGCTATCTCTCGGTCGCGTACGCGCATCCCGATCGGATCGACGCGATCGTCTCGATCCTGTGCGCCGCGTACGCGATCTATCTCGCGAACGTCGCGCAGTACATCCACAAAACGCAGCGGATGAAACGGGCGACCCAGGCGCAGTCGTTGCCGAAGGCCGCATGAGCGGGACCGTGACGGCGCACGCGACCGCGACGCACGGTCACGGGCACGGCGCGGGGGCGCCGGCGCCCGTTCCGAGCGGTGAGACGACGCGTGCGATCCTCTTCGAAGGCGTCGGTACGCTCGGCGCGCGCGACGTGTCGCTCCGCGTCGCGGGGCCGGACGAAGTGGTCGTCGATACCGCCTTCTCGTCGATCTCGACGGGGACCGAGCGACTACTCTTCGGCGGCGCGCTGCCGGGATTTCCGATGCTGCGCTTCCCGCTCGTTCCGGGCTACGAGGCCGTGGGAACCGTGGCGCGGGTCGGCGCGGACGTGCGCGATCTCGCCGTCGGCGACGCGGTGTTCGTCGGCGGGAGCATGTGTTACACGGACGTCGCGGGCGTGTTCGGCGGTCAGGCCGCGCGCACGATCAAGCGCGCGGATCGCGTCGTCCCGCTCGGCGGCATCCCGCTCGCGACGGCGCCGCTCCTCGCGCTCGCCGCGACGTCGCTCCACGGCGTGCGGCGGCTCGGCGACGTCCGCGGTTCGCGCGTCCTCGTGCTCGGCATGGGCGCGATCGGGCAGTTCGCGGCGCGCTTCTTGCACGCCGCGGGCGCGCGCGTCACGTGCGCGGACGTCGTCACGGCGCGGCTCGCCATCGACGTCGACGTGGAAACCCTCGACGCGGGCTCGAGCGATTTCGAGACGGTCGCGCGCGACTTCGACGCGGTCGTCGAGGCGACGGGGCGCTCCGAAGAACTCGCGCGGTGCGCGCGGGTGCTGCGACCCGGCGGCGCGATCGTCGCGCTCTCGTATTACGACGAGTTGCGCGCGCCGTACGTCGATCTGTTCGTGAAAGAGATCTCGCTGTTCGTCGCGCGCGAGTGGGCGCACGACGATCTGCTCGCCGCGCGCGACGCGCTCGCGAGCGGACGGGTCGGCGTCGGCGCGCTCGCCGATCACGTCGTGCCGATCGCCGAGTACGAGCGCGCGTATCGTACCGCATTCCACGACCCCTCCGTTCCGAAGGTGATACTGCAATGGGCGTAAGCAAGAACAGCACGGTCGCGTTTTACGGCAAGGGCGGCGCCGGGAAGTCGTTCCTGACGAGCATGGTCGCCCGAACGCTCACCGAACGCGGCGGGCGCGTACTCCAGATGGGCTGCGATCCCAAGCACGACAGCGTCGTGACGCATTTCGGCGGCGCGTTCATCCCGACGGTGCTCGGCACGTGGGCACAGTTTCAGAAAGAGGGCCGAGACGAAGAACTCGCGCCCGAACACATCATCTTCAAGGGTGACGGCGTGTACTGCATCGAGCTCGGCGGACCCGAATCCGCGCGCGGTTGCGGCGGTCGCGGGATCACCTTCGGTTTCGGCCTGCTCGAGAAGTGGGGCCTCTCCGAGTGGAACTTCAACTACATGCTGCTCGATTTTCTCGGCGACGTCGTCTGCGGCGGGTTCGGCACGCCGATCGCGCGTTCGATGGCGGACAAGCTCATCATCGTCTGCAGTAACGAAGGCCAGTCGATGTACGCGGCCAACAATATCGCTTCGGCGGTGAAGTATTTTGCCGATCAGGGCGGCAAGACGCGCGTCCTCGGCCTCTTCGTGAACAAGGACGACGGCAGCGGCAAGGCCGCGCGGCTCGCCGAGTTTCTCGGCGTCCCCGTGCTCGCGTCGCTTCCGGTCGTTCCGCAGAACGATCTCGCGGCGCAGGGCGCGCACCACGAGCTCGTCTCGGCCGCCGTCGCGAAGGTGATCCACGCGATCGATCACGAGCCCGCGCACTATCCCAACCAAGTCGATTTCCACGATTTCATGGTCGCGCTCTCGGGCAACGCCGCGACGATGGAAGGGACGGCCGTCGACGCGGACGAGCTCTGGTCGCTCCCCGACGTGGAGCCGACGCTCGCGAGCATTCCCAACCACGGCGCGTTCGACCACCGCTACGTGGAGAGCGAAGACGATGCCGAGAAATTACTCGTTCCGACCGTCGTGAGCGCGGGCGGATTCGCCGTACCCTCGGCGGATTGGTAACCCTTGGGCAAACAAGCGTCCTCGATGTGCCCCGCGTTCGGGGCGATCCGCAATCTCTTGCGCATGGAAGATGCGATGCCGATCGTCATCTCGTCGGGCGACGGATGCATGTACGGCCACACGTTCGTCGCGCACTTCTACGTCGCGAATCGGCCGATCTTCTCGCCCGGCGTCTCGTCGCAGATGTGGGCGAAGGGTACGGTGTTCGACGAGCTGCGGGCGATGGCGATCGAGATGGCCGAGAAGTACAAGCCCTCGATCATCCCGATCTGTTCGCTCTGCGTCTCCGACACGGTCGGCCTGCCGTTCGAACTGCTTCCGAAGCAGGTCGGCAATACCGAGATCGTCTACGTCCCGCTCCCGGCGTACTCCGTGCACACGCACGCGAAGGCGAAGGATATCGTCGTCGATTCGCTCGTCTGGCGGCTCCCCGCACAGCGGAAGGCGCGCGCCGGCGTGAACCTCATCGGCGAAGTGTTTCCGAGCGATCCCGTCAAGATCGACGAAGTGCTCCGCCGGATCGGCACGCACGTGAACACGCAAGTGCCGGGACCGCGCTGGGCCGATTACGTCGCGATGGTCGACGGCGCGCTCAACGCCCCGCTCCACCCGTTCTACAGCGAGAGCGTGAAGCGGATGAAGATGAAGCAGGGCTTGCCGTTCGTCGAAGGCGCGCCCGTCGGGATCGACGGCACGTACGCGTGGATCAAACGCGTCGGCGACGCGCTGAAGCTCGATCCCGCGACCGTGGAAGCGGTCGCCGCGGACGAACGCGGCAAGGTCGTCGCGGCGATGGCGGACTATCCGCTCTCCGGCCTGACGTTCATGGTCGCGGGTTACGAAGGTCACGAGTTCTTACTCGTTCGGCTGCTCATCGAAGCCGGTGCGAACGTGCCGTTCCTCTCCACGTCGGTGAACACGAACCCGCTCGCGCGCGAAGAAGAAGCGTGGCTGCGCGAACACGGGTGCACCGTGCTCTACGGCGCGAACTTCGACGACGAGATCGGCGCGCTCGAGCGGCATCCGTACGACTGCGTGATCGGCACGACGCCGCTCTGCGCGCACGCGAAAGAACTCGGCATCCCGTCGATCTATTACACGAACGCGATGGCGACGCGTTCGCTCATGTTCGCCGAAGGTGCGAGCGACGTGCTCTCGCTCGTGATGTCGACGTATCGCAGTAAGGATCGGTACGACAAGATCGCGCGCTTCTTCAGCGCCGACGGCGTGCCGAAGCGTTCCACCACGTCGTGGGCGCCGACGATCGATCTCACCGAACACGTGCTCGCGCACGCGGGCGACGTGCCGCATCCGACGCTCGGTGAAGTGGGCTGACGATGGCGCTCAAGCAAGAGCTCCAGAGCGACGTCGTCAACACCCCGATCCGCAAACGCGTGACCGATCTCGATCACGCCGGCGGCGACACGGGCGCGATGCAGGTGTTCGCGAACCTGCGCGACGGAAACGTCGTGCTCGACGGACCGGTCGGATGCCACGTGATGCCGGCGGTCGCCGTCATCAACTACACCGACAGCGTGCCGTATCTCCAGAACGTCACGTGCTCCGAACTCTCCGAGAACGAAGTGACGATCGCGGGGACGTTGCCCGCGCTCAAGGAGAAGGTCGGACGCGCGAACGTCCCGGGCCGTCAGGTCTTCATCGTCAGCACGCCGATGTCGGAACTCATCGGGGCCGCGTGGACGACGATCGACGAAGGCGTCCCCGGTTCGCCGCTCTTCTTCGACGCGCAATCGCTCGACGACGACGAGTGGCACGCGCGCGATCGCGCGTTGCTCTTCCTGTGGCAGAACCGCGATCATTTCGTGCGACCCGCGGACGCCGCTCCGGCGGCTGCGACGAAGCCGTCGGTCAACATCATCGGGCCGACGTACGGTTGCTTCAATTCGTATAGCGATCTCGCCGAGATCAAGCGACTCGTCGCGGGGATCGGTGCCGAGATCAATCTCGTGTTTCCGTTCGAGGCGTCGTCGTACGATACGAATCGGCTCACCGACGCGACCGCCACGATCCTCATGTATCAGGAGTTCGGGAAGTCGCTCGCGCGCGAGGTGGGCAAACCCGTGTTCTACGCGCCGTTCGGGCTCGAGGATACGACCGCGTTCCTACTCGGTCTGGGCAAGGCCCTCGGGCTCGAGGCGTCCGCCGAAGCGTTCGTCCGCGAGGAGAAGCGCACGACCCTCGCCGCGTGGCACGACATCTGGCGTTCGACGCACAGCGACTTCTTCGCGAACAGTCCGATCGCGATCGTCGCGCCGCCGTCCTACAAGGACGGGCTCGAAAAATATCTCGGCGGAGAACTCGGCTTGCCGATCGCGTACAGCGCGTACCGCACGGGGCCGCAGAGCGCGCCGAGCGAGGACGTCCGCGCGGCGCTCGCAAACGCGAGTCCGAGTCCGATGCTGATCTTCGGTTCGATCAACGAGCGCATGATCGTCGCCCAAGAAAAATTGCCGTCGCGTTTCTATCAGGCGTCGTTTCCGGGCGCCGTCGTCCGTCGCGCGACGGGGACGCCGTTCGTCGGCTACGCGGGCGCGGTGTGGCTGTTGCAGACGGTCTGCGAGGTGCTCTTCGATACGCTCTTCGCGAATCTGCCGACGTCGTACGCGCCGCCGCAACAGGCCGATCGCCCGACGGCGGAGATCATGCGCGAGGGTCAGGGGATCGTCGCGGAGGGCGGTCGCGGGCAGAACAGCACGATCGCGTGGAGCGACGAAGCGAAGGCGCTCGCCGAGAAAACCGTCAAACGCGTGCCGTTCTTCGTGCGCGTGTCGGTCACGAAAAAATTGCGGAGCGAAGCCGAACGGATCGCCCGCGCGCGCGGATCGGACGTGGATCGTGCGATCGTCGAAGAAGTGACGGCGGCGTATGCGCCAAATCGCTAACGGGGTATGGCCGCGTCGCCGCACGTCCTCTTCGCCGCGACGCTGCTGCGCATCCCAGCGCGCCGGATCCGCGCGCTCGCGCTCGGCGACGAATCGCTCTTGCGCGATTGGATCGCGAACGACGCCGCGTCCCGCTTGGCCGACGCACGCCGCGACGCGCGCGTCGCGCTCGACCGGCTCGAAGCGCTCGCGGCGCGCGTCGTCCCGCTCGGGTCGGCCGAGTATCCCGCGGGCCTGCACGATCTCGTCGATCCGCCGGCGTTCCTGACCGTGCGCGGTCCGTTACCGGCGCGGAGCCGTTGGCGTGAAGGGACGGCCGTCGTCGGGACGCGCCTTCCCGACGAGCGGTCCGCGCGGATGGCCTTCGCGCTCGGACGGAGCGTGCGCGCGCCGATCGTGAGCGGTCTCGCGCTCGGCGTCGACGCGGCGGCGCACGAAGGCGCGCTCGCCTCGGGCGTGCCGACGTACGCGTACGTCGGCAACGGGATCGGCGCGACGTATCCCGCGGAACACGCGGATCTCGAGCGACGCATCGTCGCGGGCGGCGGCGCGATCCTCTCGGAATATCTTCCGGACGAAGGCGTGAAACCGTGGTCGCTCGTCCGTCGCGATCGCTTGCAGGCAGCGCACGCGGCCGCGATCGTGCTCGTGCAGAGCGAGGCCGATCGCGGCGCGATGCACGCGCTGCGGGCGGCGGAAAAACTCGACCGTCCGCGCTTCGCGTTCGGCCCGCGCGCCGGCATCGGTTTCGGTGGAAACGCGCAGGCGATCGCCGAAGGCGCGCACGAGCTCTCGTGGGATTTCGACCCGTCCGGCGAATCGCTCGAAGATACGATCCGTACGAGCGAGGAGTGAATACATAGGTGGCCCACAAGTTCGAAGCGTTCGATCTGGAACGCGCGTCGCAAGGAAGCGCCGTCGACGACCTCCCGTTCGGCGTCATCATCGTCGATCGTAGCGGCACGATTCTGGAATACAACGCCTACGAAAGCGAGATGACGGGCCTGACGCGCGAGCGCGTGCTCGGCCGTAACTTTTTTCGCGACGTCGCGCCGTGCACGGCGATCCGCGAGTTCGAAGGCCGCTTCGACGCGTTTCTCAGCTCGAAGGATACGAGCATCGCACCGTTCGAGTTCACGTTTCCGTTCGCGCGCGGGCCCGAACGCGTGACGATCGTATTCGTCCGCCTGAACTTCGATTCGGAGCGCGCGACGATCTGCGTCGGCCGACGCGCCCCGACGGATGCCGAACTCGCCGAGGGAACGACCTAAGACTTCGCGGGGATCTCCGTGCCGCGGATGCGTTTCGGAGCCCTTCGCGGGGTCTTCGCGGACGCCGTCCGACCCGCGTTCGCACGGACGCGCGCCTCGCGCTCGAGCTGCAGGCGGTGCGCGTTCACGATCGTCGCGATCAACCCCGGGAAGCGCGCGTCGACTTCGTCGGCGCGCGCGGAATTACGCATCTCGACCCCGTGCCGTTCCACGCGGATCAAGCCCGCTTCGCGCAGGGCCTTGAAATGTTGCGAGAGCGTCGATTTCGGAATCGGTCGGTCGGTCGCGCGCCCGAGTGCGGCGCACGGTTGGGCGCACTCCGCCTCGACGATTCGCGTGTAGAGCGCGACCCGCGTGGGATCGGCGAGGGCGTGGAGGATACCCTCGACCGTGACGTCGTCGACGGATGGATGGAAGAGGGGCCGCATCGTTCCATCATACCCCCAGTTGACGAATGGTTCAATAGTTCGTAATATCCGAACTATAAAACTATTCCGACGAGACGCGAGCGTCTCCGAAAGCAAGCATCATCACATGAACAAACTCACGGGTAAGGTCGCCGTCGTCACCGGCGCATCGAAGGGCATCGGCGCCGCCATCGCCCGTTCGATCGCGGCCGAAGGCGCCGCGGTCGTCGTCAATTACGCTTCGAGCAAGACGGGCGCGGACGTCGTCGTCGGCGAGATCGAAGCGGCCGGCGGGAAGGCGATCGCCGTCGGCGGCGACGTCTCGAAATCGGCCGAAGCCAAGGGGATCGTCGACGCCGCGATCGCGACGTACGGGAAACTCGACATCCTCGTGAACAATTCGGGCGTCTACGAATTCTCGCCGATCGAGAGCTTCACCGAATCGCAGTACCACGCGATGTACGACGTCAACGTGCTCGGGACGCTCCTCACGACGCAAGCGGCGTCGAAGCACCTCGGCGCGGGCGCGAGCATCGTCAACGTCAGCTCGGTCGTGAGTTCGATCACGCCGCCGAATTCGGCGCTCTATTCGGGAACGAAGGGTGCCGTCGATGCGATTACGGGCGCGCTCTCGAAGGAGCTCGGATCGCGCGGGATCCGCGTGAATTCGGTCAACCCCGGATTCGTCGTCACCGAAGGGACGCACGCCGCCGGCTTCGTGGGCTCGGAGTTCGAGACCGAGACGACGGCGCAGACGCCGCTCGGTCGCGCCGGACGCCCGGACGACATCGCGTCGGTCGTCGTCTTCCTCGCGTCGGACGACGCGAAGTGGTTGACGGGCGAACATCTCGTCGCGAGCGGCGGCATCCACTAAACGCTTCCGACGCGCGCCGTGAAACGTGCGTCGCGAGAGCGGCGCGCGCTTCGTCGTCGCGTCCCTCGTCGCGGAGACGACACGCGTGCCGATGCATTCTTCGGCGTCGACCGGGGACGGACGCGCGCGCGTTCGAAGGTTCGAGCATGGACGTCGACCATCTCGCGGGCGGCGCGAGTTCGGCGGTACGCGCCGGAGCGTCCGTCGGCGGCACGCCGTTCGTGCACGTCTCCGGAAGCGGTGCGTACGCGTACGACGAGCGCGGCCGCGCGTTCGTCGATTACGTGATGGCGTACGGTCCGCTGCTCTTCGGTCACGCGCACCCGGCGTTCACGCGCGATCTCGATGCCGTCGCCCGACGCGGCACGGTGTTCGGCTCGACGTCGCCGCAAGAGCGGCGGCTCGCCGCGCGGATCGCGACGCATCTGCCCTCGATGGAACGGTTGCGCTTCACGAGCACGGGGACCGAAGCGATGATGAGCGCGGTGCGCGTCGCGCGCGCGTTCACCGGACGCACGCTCGTGGCGCGTTTCGCCGGAAATTATCACGGCCACTTCGACGGCGCGATCCACGACGCGGGCGCGTCGGCGGGGGGCGCGACGTCGGGCGACGCGAGCGCCGTCGCGCGCGCGGGCGTGCCGCCCGGCGTGCGCGCCGACGGCGTCGTCGCGCGCTACAACGACCTCGCCGATCTCGACGCGCGACTCGCCGGTCGCGAAGGCGAACTCGCGGCGATCCTCGTGGAGCCGATCGTCGGGAACATGGGGCTCGTCGTGCCGGATCCGGGATTTCTCGACGGGCTCTTCGCGCGCGCGCGTCGTCACGGCGCGCTCGTGATCTTCGACGAGGTCATCACGTGGTTGCGACTCGGACTGGGCGGCGGACAAGGCCGCGCGGGCTTGCGCCCGGATCTCACGGCGCTCGGGAAGATCATGGGCGGCGGCCATCCGCTCGCGGCGTTCGGCGGTCGCGCCGACGTGATGGCGTCGCTCTCGCCCGAGGGCTCGGCGTTCACGGGCGGCACGTTTTCGGGGAACCCGTTCGGCGTCGAGATGGGGCACCGGACGCTCGATCTCATCGAATCCGATCCGGCCGTGTACGATCGGCTGGACGCGACGGCCGCGGGACTCGCGGATGGGATCCGCGCGATCTTCGCGCGGCGCGGCGTCGGGTTCGCGGTCACGCAACTCGCGAGCATGGTCGATTTCGCGTTTCGTCCGGGCGCTCCGGTGCGCGATTTCGAGGAACGCGCGGCGGCCGATCGTAACGCGTTCGCGGCGTACTATCACGCGATGCGCGAACGCGGCATCCTCATCGCCCCGTCGTCGAACGAGCTGATGTTCCTCTCCACGGCCCACGGCGAACGCGAGATCGAGGCGACGCTCGCCGCGGTCGACGGCGCGTTCGACGCGCTCGCGCGGGCCCGCGTCTCGCTCGCGACGGCGTAGGTACGCGCGCGGCGGGGCACAAGCGACGTATGGGACTGCTCACGGAATCGACGATCGCGGCCGAACTCGGGTCGCTCTCCGGATGGCGGATGCGCGACTCCGCGCTCGAACGCACCTTCGATCGGAAGAACTTCGACGGCTCGATCGCGTTCGTCAACGCTGTCGCGACGGTCGCGAACGAACGCGATCATCATCCCGACATCGCCATCTCGTGGAACGAGGTAACGCTGCGCCTCTCGTCTCACGACGCGGGCGGCATCACGGATCGCGACGTCGCCCTCGCTCGTGCGATCGACGCGCTCGCCTGATGCGTCGCGCTCGCGGCGTCGGCGTTAACCGCGAATCGGCTTCGGGAACGCGACGGCGCTCGCGTGGCCCGCGGCGTCGAGCGCGCGGACGCCGAAGAGCCAGTCGTCTTTCGAGAGCGGGATCGTCGCGGTCGTGACGTCGCCGAGTCGTTCGCCGTGGGTCCACGTGCTCTCGCTCGTTCGGCGCCAGACGATCTCGTACGCGGTCGCGCGCGCGACGGGCTTCCAGGCGAGCGTCGAATCGTAGCCGAGTGCCTTCGCGGATAGCGTCGGCGCGGGTGCGCTCGGCGCGAGCGCGAGCGTCGCGACGGCGGCGACGTTGAGTTGCGTCACACGTGCGATGTAGCCGAAGTCGACGTACCGCAAGAGATCGCCGTACTGCAGGCCGTTTTCGACGCGGACGTCTTGATGTTGGTGGTCGAAATTCTCGTGCGGTTCCACGTAGCGGATCGCCGGAAATCCTCGAGCCGAAAACGACTCCTGATCGCCGCCGCGTAGGAATCGATCCGAGCGGTAGACGAGATCGACGTGCATCGCGGGGACGTACGCTTCGTCGGTCTCCTTCGCGAAACGCGCGAGCTCGCGTGCCGGCGAGTCGTTCTCGCTGCCGAGCACGTTCACGCGCTTGGCGTCGGCGGCGACCGGAAGCGCCTCGCTGAAGAGGCGGACGCGATCGGGATCGGATTCGCCGTCGTGACCGAGCGCGGTGCCGATGATGTCGTTATTGAAATTCGCCTCGACGACGGTTCCCGCGTGGGCGAGCGTCGCCGCGTAGTGATCGGAACCGAAGAGCCCCTGCTCCTCGCCGTCGAAACACGCGAAGACGATCGTCCCGGCAAAATGTCGCGACGCCATCGCTCGCGCGGCTTCCACGACGGCGGACGTCCCCGAACCGTTGTCGTCGGCGCCCGGCGCGTCTTTTAGCGGATCGTTTCCGTCGGAGTCGCGAGAGTCGTAGTGGCTCGACATCACGATCGTCCCGCGTGAGGGATCGTCGCCGCGCAGCGTCGCGACGACGCTCGAGACCTCGACCGCGCGCGGCGTGCGATCGGTTTTCGGCTGCATGTACGTGTCGAGGGCGACCGTCATCCTACCGTCGCTCGCGCGCGCGATCTCGCGGAAGCGCGCGAAATCCCAGTGGCGCGGGTAGGCCGAGCCGCCG
>CAZZXB010000019.1:27313-28921 GCA_964658025.1 uncultured Janthinobacterium sp. | reverse complement strand
ATTTCGTCCGGAGCGAGGAGCCGCGGGCCGACGTGTGCTTCACGCACATGAGGCTAGCGGCAACGAAGCCTCCGGTCGAAATGCGGACCTCTCGAGATCAGCGCGAGTAGTATTCGACGATGAGTTGTTCGTTGACGGGAGTATCGATCTGCTCGCGACTCGGGAGCGCGGTCACCTTGATCTCGAGCTCGGCGTCGCTCAGTTCGAGCCATTCCGGGTGCGGGCGATTGCGCGCGTATTCGGCGTTGGCCTCGAACACGGTCGACTTCTTCGCGCGCTCGCCGATCGTGATCACGTCGCCCGGTTTGACGAGGAACGACGGGATGTTGCAGATGCGTCCGTTGACGCGGAAGTGTCGGTGCGTCACGAGCTGACGCGCCTGGGCGCGGCTCATCGCGAGGTTCACGCGGTACACGACGTTGTCGAGACGCCGCTCGAGAAGCTGGAGGAACGTCTTCCCGGTCTGACCCGGTACGCGCGCCGCCTCGCGGAAGTAGTTCTCGAACTGCGTTTCGATCACGCCGTAGTAGCGGCGCATCTTCTGCTTCTCGCGGAGCTGGCGGCCGTATTCGCTGATCTTCTGACGGCTCGGTTTGCCCTGCGTCTTCTGGCCGGGCGCCGTGCCGCGGCGCTCGACGGCGCACTTTTTCGAGAGGCAACGGTCGCCTTTGAGGAAGAGCTTGATCTTTTCGCCGGTTTTGCTCGTCGCCGTTTCGCGGCGGCAGAGGCGGCAGACGGGACCCGTATATCGTGACATCTTCTACCTAGACTCGGCGACGCTTCGGCGGGCGGCAACCGTTGTGCGGGATCGGCGTTACGTCCTTGATGAGCGTGATCTCGAGTCCGGCGGCCTGGAGCGAGCGGATCGCGGCCTCGCGGCCGGCGCCCGGTCCCTTGACGTACACCTCGGCGGACTTCATGCCGTGGTCCATCGCCTTACGGGCGACGGCTTCCGCGGCCATCTGCGCGGCGAAGGGCGTCGATTTTTTCGATCCCTTGAACCCGAGATTCCCGGCGGAGGCCCACGCGATGACGCTACCCTGGTTGTCCGAAATCGTGACGATCGTATTATTGAAGGACGAGTGAACGTGCGCGACGCCGGATCCGACGTTCTTGAACTCGCGCTTCTTCCGCGTCTTGGTCTGCTTTTTGGCGGCCAATGCTACTCCGACTGCTTATCTTGCCCCGCGTTACGAACCCCGGGGTGTCGTCGCCTCGACCGATCCCGCGAAAAGCGGCCCGGTCTCCGATCCGAACGAGCGGCGATGCCGTCCGGCGCGCGAACGCGCGAGGCCGCCCGAAGGCAGCCGACGGGAGATTATACCGGGAATCGGGCTCCCCCGTCAATCGTGGCCGGCGATTCCCGCCCACGTCGAGATCTGCCGTCGCTGGGAGAACTCCACACGCCCGCCTTCCGACGTAAGGGAGCCTCGAGGTCACGTCCGGCCGTCCGGTCCTCGCGCCGCGCGTCCGCTCCCGCGTGAAGGACGTTCGGGTGGCGGGGCGGCTATGAGTCGCGTCGGCTCTTGGGCGCGGATCGTAACGGCGGCGGGAGCCGAAACGCCGCAAACGGCTAAAGCATCAGGCCGCAAACGGCCACGGCATGAG
>CAZZXB010000019.1:24861-27213 GCA_964658025.1 uncultured Janthinobacterium sp. | reverse complement strand
GCCGTCGCGTCGATTCTCGATACGTCGTGATCGACTCGCGTGAGCGCTCGGTGCGCCAGCGATCGATCGATTCGGCTCGACGCGCGATCGACCGCTTCGGAACGAGACTCCGGCCTCTCTCACCGGGCGCGTCGCGCTGACGTTTCACGCGGCACGGCATCGACGCTTCGCTACCGAAATACCCTTACGTGAGACCATCCGGAGGCATGCGACGATCGGCGCCACGTCACGACCGCGGCCCGCGGGGCTGACGGCCGATGTGCGGCATCGCTGGGATCTGGAATCGGGACGGTAAGCCCGTCGCTCCGGACGAGATCGTCCGTTTCACGCGCTCGCTCGCGCATCGCGGACCCGACGGCGAGGGAACGGAGATCGACGACGGCGCGGGCCTCGCGCTCGGGCACCGCCGGCTCGCGATCCTCGACCCGACGCCGGCCGGACGACAACCGATGGCGTCGGCCGACGGCCGTTACCGGACGACGTTCAACGGCGAGATCTACAACTTCGTCGAGATCCGCCGCGAACTCGAAACGCTCGGTTATCGCTTCCGCACCGACACCGACACCGAAGTGATCGCGGCGGCCTACGACCGCTGGGGCGAGGGGTGCCAAACGCGCTTCAACGGGATGTGGGCGTTCGCGATCTGGGACGTCCGCGCGCGCCGGCTCTTTCTCTCGCGCGATCGTTTCGGCGTGAAGCCCCTGCTCTACGCGTCGGTCGGCGAGCGGTTCGCGTTCGCTTCGGAGCTCAAAGCGTTTCTCGCCCTCGACGGATTTCGCGCGACCGAATACGCTCCGGCGCTCGCGCGCGCGCTCGACGATCCTTTCGGGGCCGAAGCCCGCGAAGAGACCCCGGTCGCACACGTGCGGCGACTCTCGGCGGGACACTGCGCGGTCGTGACGTCGGCCGACCTCTCCGTGCGGCGGTGGTGGAACACGCTCGACGTCCTCGAAACGCCGCCGCGGACGTTCGCCTTGCAGGCCGAGCGCTTACGCGAACTCGTCACCGATGCCGCACGCCTGCGCTTACGCAGCGACGTTCCGGTCGCCGTCGCGCTCAGCGGCGGTCTCGATTCGAGTTCGATCCTCGGCGTTCTCGCGGCGAACGATACGCGCTCGCGGGAGGCGGACGCGCGCGAGGCGCCCGCGTGGCGGCGCGCGTTCACGGCGACCTTTGCGGGGACGCCGCTCGACGAACGGCGTTACGCGGCGCTCGTCGCCGCCGATGCGAACGTCCCGCTCGAGGACGTGCCCGTCGTACGGACCGGAACGCCCGACGAGATCGCGAGCGTGCTCCTTTCGGTCGAAGAGATCACGCATACCGATCCGACGCCGATCTGGCTGCTCTATCGCGTCATGCGCGCGAAGGGCATCGTCGTCGCGCTCAACGGCGACGGCGCGGACGAATTATTCGGAGGCTACGTCCATCACGCGGAACGCGCGCTCGAAGCGTGCGGCGGGTTGCGTTCGCCCGGGCGCTTTCTCGATCTCGTGCGCACGCGTTACCATCTCGCCGCCCGGGCCGGACCGCTACCGCACGTCGATCTCGCGCGATTATTCGTCCGCAACGATCCGACGCTACGCGCGCTCGCGAAACGCGCGCGCGGCCTCACGCCGGGCGTCCCTCGGAACGGCACGCTCGGATTCTCGCGGCGCACGGCGATCCACGCGCTCGAGATCGACGACGGGCGACCCTCCGCCGAACGCGAGGCGCGAAGCGCCGGTCTCACGCCCCTCGGCGCGCATCTCTACGCCGATTTTCACGAGACGACGCTGCCGGGAATCTTGCGCACGTTCGATCGGGCGTCGATGGCGCACGGTGTCGAGGTCCGCAACGCGTTCCTGGATTGGCGCGTCGTCGCGTTCGCCTTCTCGCTCCCGGATGCGAGTAAGGTCGGCGGCGGATTCACGAAGCGCGTCGTGCGCGAGGCGATGCGCGGGATCGTCCCCGAGGTCGTGCGCACGCGGCGCGACAAGATCGGATTCAACGCGCCGCTCGCGACGTGGTTCGGCGGTCCGCTTCGCGAGTGGATTTGGGCTCGCGTGAACGATCCGGCATTTCTCGAAAGCGAGATCTGGAACGGTCCGCAGTTACGCGCGTTCGTCGCGAGCAAGCGCGCCGGGACGTGGTCGTGGTCCGACGGCGAGGCGCTCTGGCCGTTCCTCCAGGCCCACCTCTGGCGCGAGCGCTTCTTCTCCGCGGTGCGGGACGATCGCCGATCGCTGATCGCCGATCGATAATCGAAACGAATCAGAGACACGTGTGCGCGTCGCGCACGACCCAGCCGACCGCCCGATTCGGCGCCCCGGGATACGGCGCGAGCGCCGGATCCGCGTCGCGCTCGAAAAACAC
>CAZZXB010000019.1:18306-24761 GCA_964658025.1 uncultured Janthinobacterium sp. | reverse complement strand
CGCTTCCGCGACGTCGGCGTACTCGTCGCGCAATAACGCTTCGATCTCGTCGTCGCGTAGCGACGTCACGTCGATCGGCGCGGCGGCTTCGATCGGCTCGGACGGGATGGCCGGGCGCGTGCTCGCGATCCGCTCGGCGAGCGCTTCGATCGTGCGCCGCTCCAGGACGTCGCGTAGCGTGAGCTCGACGCCGAACGCCGCGTTCACGCGCCCGAGGATCCGCATCGCCATGAGCGAGTGGCCGCCGAGATCGAAGAAGTCGTCGTGGCGCGAGACGCTCGGCACGCCGAGTACTTCCGTCCAGATCGCTCCGAGACGTTCCTCGATCTCGCCGCACAACGTGCCGTCTCGTTCGACCGCGGCGCGCGCGGCCGACTGCGCGAGGTTCGCGGCGAGGGCGCGGCGATCGACTTTTCCGCTCGTCCCGAGCGGCAACGTTTCGAGCACGACGATCCGCGACGGGATCTCGTAATCCGGGAGACGCGCGGCGAGATAGGCGCGCAAGTCGGGCCCGGTCACGCTCGAGGACGCGACGTGCGCGACGAGCGACCGCGACTCGTCGTCCGCCGCGACGACCGCGATCGCGACGTCGCGGACCTCCGGATGCGCCCGGATCGCCGATTCGATCGATCCCACCTCGACGCGAAAACCGCGAACCTTCACTTGCGCGTCGCGGCGCCCGAGGAACTCGAGCGTTCCGTCCGCGCGGAAACGGCCGATGTCGCCCGTCGCGTACATCCGCGCGCCGGGTTCGGCGGAAAACGGGTCGGCGACGAAACGCGCCTCGGTCAGCTCGGGCCGGTCGACGTATCCGAGGGCGACGCCGTCGCCCCCCGTCCAGATCTCTCCGGGAACGTCGATCGGCACGGGATTGCGCCGCGCGTCGAGCACGTAGACGGTCGTGTTCGCGATCGGTCGCCCGATCGGAATCGCGCGCCGCCCGGCGTCGGCTTCGCCGACGACGTGGATCGCCGTGAACGTCGTGTTCTCCGTCGGCCCGTATCCGTTCACGAGCGTCGTTTCCGGCGCCCGACGGACGAACGCGAGCGCGTGCGCGGGCGACATCACGTCGCCGCCGACCATGACGAGCCGCATCCGCGCGAGCGCGTCGGGTTCGCTCTCCACGAGCTGATGGAAGAGCGGCGTCGTGAGCATCGCCACGCTCGCACCCGCGCGCCGATAGAACGCGCCGAGATCGGCGAGCGACAACGTGCCGCACGGCGCGACGGCGAGCGTCGCTCCGGAGAGGAGCGCGCCCCAGATCTCGATCGTCGCCGCGTCGAACGCGAGCGACGCATACTGGACGACGACGTCGCGGGGTTCGAACGCGAGCGTGCCGCCGCTTCGCGTGAGACGGACGATCCCGCGATGGGTCACGCGCACGCCCTTCGGCGTCCCGGTCGAGCCCGACGTGTACATCACGTATGCGGCCTCGGCCGCGGGCCGCGCCGGACGCTCCGAGGACTCGCGCGCGATCGACGCCGCGTCGGCGTCGAGATCGACGACCGCGGCGCCCTGGGGAAGACGCGCGCGTAACGCGCCGCGCACGATCGTGACCGCGACGCCCGCATCGCGCAAGAACCAGTCCGTCCGCTCCGCCGGATAGCGCACGTCGAGCGGCACGAACGTCGCACCCGCCTTCAGCACCGCGAGCATCGCGACGACCGCGTCGGCAGAACGCTCGAGCAACAGCGCGACGCGCGCGTTCGGACCGACGCCGCGACCGAGCAGCTCGCGCGCCAGTCGGTTCGCGCGTCGGTCGAGCGCGTCGTAGGAGACGGATTCTTCGTCCGTCAGCAACGCACGCGCCGTCGGCGCGCGATCGACGCACGCCTCGAAGAGTTCGTGGACGGCGGCGTCGCGCGGATATTCGCGTTCGTTCGTCCCGAGCGCGCCGACGACGCGCTCGCGTAGCGCGGTCGCGTCGACGAACTCGTAACGCGAGATCCGCCGCTCCGGTTCGTCGACGATGCGCTCGAGCACGTGACGGTAATAGGCGACCATCCGCGCCATCGTCTCGCGATCGAAGAGATCCCGGTCGAATTCCCACTTGAGCGTCAGCCCTGCCGGACGCGGGATCGCGATCACGTTGAGATCCATCTTGGCCGACGCGTTGTCCATCGTGCGATCGAGCGAGACCGCGAGGTCGGCTCCGAAGTCGAGCTCGGGCTCGCGCGAATCGTGAAACGAGAACAGCGTATTGAAAAGCGGATTGTAGCTCGGATCGCGGACCGGCGCGATCGCGTCGACGACGCGTTCGATCGGCACGCGTTGGTTCGCGAACGCGTCGAAGGCGACCGTCTTGAGCCGCTCGAGAAGCTCGACGAACGTCGGGTCGCCGGAGAGATCGGCGCGTAACACGACGGTGTTGACGCTCATCCCGATCGCGCGTTCCGACTCGGGCGTATCGCGGCCGGCGACGCCCGTGCCGACGCAGAGGTCGCTCTCGCCGCTGTAACGCGAGAGGACGATGCAGAATGCGGCGAAGGCCACGACGAACGGCGTCGCACCGCATTCGCGCGCGAGCCGCTCGATCGCACGGGTCGTCGCCTGCGAGATCTCGGCGACGACGACGTCGCCGCGGTGGGTCGCGATCGGCGGCCGCGCGCGGTCGGTCGGTAACGCGAGGAACGCCGGCGCACCGTCGAGCCGAGCGGTCCAATAGGCGAGTTGCCGCGCCGCGGCGTCCGATGCGGCGAACGCGCGTTCTCGCCGCGCGACCTCGATGAACGACGCCGCGTCGGCGAGTGCGACCGACCGACCCGTCGCGAATCCGCGATAGAGCGCGGTCAGTTCCCGCAGGAACACGTTGAACGACCAGCCGTCGTGCACGAGATGGTGTTCGACGTGAACGAGCACGTGGCGCTCGGGCGCGACGCGCACGAGCGACCAACGCGCGAGCGGCAAGGACGTCACGTCGAACGGTCGCGCGACCGCCGCCTCGACCGCGTCGCGCAACGCCGCTTCGTCGGGCGTCGCGCCGCTCCGCGTGAGATCGACGAACGCGAAGGCCGCCGACGCGCTCGGCTCCACGTGCTGGTACGGAACGCCGTCACTCGCCGGAAAGGTCGTGCGGAACGTCTCGTGTCGGCGAACGATCTCGTCGAGCGCGCGTCGCAGCGCGTCGACGTCGAGCGAGCCGACGAACGTGAACGCCGCCTGGAATTGGTTCGAGCGGTCGAGCGGATCGAGATTTTGTAAGAACCACACGCGTTCTTGGGCGAACGAGAGCGGCGCGTTTACGTCAGTCATCGAGCGTGTCCCGGAGCGCTCGGGCGAGCGCGCCGCCTTCCTTCGTGAAGCAAGAGATGTGATCGCCCGCGATCGTGACGAAGCGGGCTCGGGCGCAGAGCGCGCGCCATTTCGCGACGCGATCGGGCGAAGCCAGTCGCTCGGTCGTCGTGGCGAAGATCGTGATGCGGCCGGAATACGGACGCGCGCGGTAGTCGAGAAAGCGCTCGCGATAGATCCGCAGGAGGTCGATACGCTCGGCCGTTTCCTCCGCGGCGGCCCGGGCCCGCCGGCGCGTCGCGAGCGTACGGAGATCGGCGACGACGAGTCGGAGCGCGACGCGCCCTCCGCCCCGCTCGAGCGCGCGCGCGCGATGCGCGCCGGCGAGGATCGCTCGAACGCGGACCGCTTTCGTACACCGCGCGAGCGTTCCGACGCGACGCACGATCGCGCCGATGCGATCGAAGGTCCGACTTCCGATATCGGTTTCGACGACGAGCACGTGCGGCGGTGCGACGCCCGTCGCGGCGATCTGCCGAGCGACCTCGAGCGCCACGATCCCACCGCTACAATATCCGACGAGATCGTACGGCGGATGGATCTCGTGCGAGCGCAGGAGCTCGACGTATTGCGACGCCATCGCTTCGAACGTCTCCGGAACCGGCGTTCCGTCCGTCCCGTGCGGCGCGAGGAGATGGACCGCGCGATCGCCGATTTCGGTCGCGATCGCGCGCGCGTGAACGGCGACGCCTTGTAGATCGCCGTAAAAGAAGACGATCGGCTTGCGAAGGGAGGACCGTCCGACGACTTCCATGGCCGCTCGCGCTCCCCGCGCGCGATCGGGATGAAGCGCGCGCGCGAGTCCCGCGATCGTCGGTCGCTCGAAGAACTCCGCCATCGAGACCCGAATCCCGAACGACGCCTCGACCTTCGCGATCAAGCGTATCGCGAGCAGCGAGTGACCGCCGAGCGCGAAAAAATCCTCGTCGACGCCGATGGCGTGTCGACCGAGCAGGGACGTCCAGAGCGCGCCGAGTCGCGCTTCGATATCGGCCGCGACGGCGTCGTCGATGCGCTCGCGTTCGGGCGCGGGCGTCGTTTCGATCGAGCGCGTAGGCGCGACGTGCGTCGGCGTCGCGAACGCGGAGAGTCGGAGTTCGGGACGCATGGCGACCGTTTCGAGGACCTTCGCGAAGCGGTCGCGCAGTTCGGCGATCGTCGCGCCGTCGAAGAGGTCGACGTCGTAATTGAGCTCGACGTCGAGGCCGCCGTCGCGCTCGCCGACGAGCGCCGTGAGATCGAATTTCGCCGACGCGCGTGGAACCGCGACCGGCGCGACCGCGAGCCCCGCGAGCGCGAAGGAAGCTTCGACGTCGGACTGCATCGCGAACGCGACCTGAAAGAGCGGATGCGTCGCCCCCACACGTTCGGTCGCGACGTCGGCGACGACGCGTTCGAACGGAACCTCCGCGTGTTCGAAGGCCGCGAGCACGACGGCCTGCACGCGCGCGACGAGTTCGAGGAATCGCGGATCGCCCGACGCATCGAGCCGGAGCGCGGCGGCGTTCGCGAAGAACCCGACGATCGCATCCGCGCCCGGCAGGCGCCGCCCGCTCATCGGCGTCCCCACGACGAGATCGGTGCCCTCGGCGTAGACGGCGAGCGACGCGTAAAACGCCGCGAGGTACGCCGCGAACGGCGTCGCACCGACGCTTCGCGCGATCGCCCGGAGCGCCGCGGTCCGCGCGGGATCGAGCGAGAAGCCGAGCGAGGCGCCGACGAATCGGGGCCGCGCCGGGCGCGCCCGCGCGTGCGGCGGCGTCGGCGACGCGGGAAGATCCGCGAGATGCGCGGTCCAGTACGCGAGTTGTTTACGAACCGACGCGGTCGCGCACGACGCGCGTTCGCGGACCGCGAACTCCGCATACGAAAGCGGGAGCGGTGCGAACGACGGCTCGCGGCCTCGCCGGCGGGCGTCGTACGCGCGTGCGATGTCGGCGTACGCGATCTCGAGCGAGCGCTCGTCGACGGCGATGTGGTGCATCGTCAGGATCAACTCGTGCTCGTCGTCTGCGAGGCGGACGAGTTTCGCTCGGAGCATGAGATCGCGCTCGAGATCGAAGCGCGCGCTCGCGGCCTCGCCGCGGATTCGCGTCGCCGCCGTGCGAGCGTCCGTACGCGTGAGATCGCGAAGGTCGACGATGCGGAGCGTCTCGCTCCGCGGCTCGAGGACCACTTGAACCGGTCCGTCACCGTCGAAGCGGACGACCGTGCGAAGCGAGGCGTGACGCCGCACGAGATCGCGAACCGCGGCGTCGAGCGCGCCGACGTCGAGCGGCCCGAGGATGCGGAACGCGCGCGATACGTCGTACGCCGGATTGCCGGGATCGCTCCGATCGAACATCCAGAGTCGCGACTGCGCGTACGAGAGCGGATAGACGCCGCGGCGGCGCGCGAGTTCCAATCGTAACGCCGTGGCCCGTTCGACCTTCTCGGGTGAGGAAAGCTCCAAACTCACAGTATCGTCAGTCCAAGTCGGTCGCGCGGTCCGCGGGGCGAGATGCTTTAGCGCTATTGTACCGCTCGCCCCGCGATCCGGTAGGGCCTTCCGACTCCACGATCGTGGGGACCATCACGCTCGGGCCGCGCAACACGTCGCGACGAGACCGTTCTCGACGGCGATCCGGCCCGGCACCTCCGCCGATCCGAGCGCGGCGATCGGGACGAGCGGCGCTGCCGAGAACGCGTCGCCCGCGAACGAGATCTCGACATCCCCGAACTCGAGCCAACGTCCCGTAAGCGGAAACTGGCATTTATAGAACGCCTCTTTCGCGCTGAACGTCGACGCCGCGGCGAGCCGTCGTTCCGGATCGCTGCCGCGTTCGACGCGCGCGCGTTCGCGAGGCGTGCAGATGAGCCGCTCGAGCGACGCGTCGAAGTCGTCGATGCGGGCGACGTCGATGCCGATGGAACGATACCGCGCCGCGAGCGTCACGGCCGCGGCACAGAATCCCGCGATATGCGTGATGCTTCCGACGAACCCGGGCGGCCATACGGGAGCGCCGCGCGCGCCGACCGGTAACGAGACGTCGCCGATGCCGAACGTCGCGAGCGCGCGCCTGGCGCACGCCCGACCGGCGGCGAACTCGCGACGTCGTTCGGACGTCGCGGCGGCGACGGCCGCGCGTTCGATCGCGTGCGGCGGCGCGACCTCGTCGCCGTCG
>CAZZXB010000019.1:7176-18206 GCA_964658025.1 uncultured Janthinobacterium sp. | reverse complement strand
GCGACGAGCGCGTTCGAGGCGGTCGCGTGCAGCCACGCGCGATGGGCGAGGGTCTCCGTGTCGCCGCCCGCGTGCGCGCGCGACGCCGTGCGGCGCGCGAGATCCGCGAGCTCGTAGCGCGCGAGCGCCTGCGCGTCTTCGGGCATCCCCGCCCCGGGCGCCCGCGCCAACCGAACGAGTAATTCCGCGTAGCGGTGTTGCAGCGAGCGACGGAGCGGATCGATCGTGCCGGCGGCGATGTCGGAGAACGCGCTCTTCTGCATCCACGCGAACACGTCGCCGATCGTCGTCGCGCGCGCGTCGCCCGACTCGCGCGCGCCGTCGGCGATGCGCGCGAGCACGGGTGCGGAGAAGAGTTCGTCGAGCACGCTCTGCTGCATCGCGCCGACGTGCGTCGCGAGCGAATAATCGTGTCGCTGCGGCGGATCGTAGGCCCACTGCGGCAGATTTCCGTAACCCTCGAAGTTCACGTAACCGTACCCGGCCCACTCGCTGTAGCCGAGATGCGAGAGGAGCGCGGGCGGCAGCTGCCACGCCTTCGCCGAGAACACGTACGCGTCGAGCATCGCGAACGCTCGGTACTGCTCGGCTCGCGGAACCGGGACGATCGGCGCCTCCGCGCCGGGATCGCCGCGATGCGCGCGCGAGAGATACTGGCCGCCGATGAAGTGCGCGGGCATCGTCGCGCACCGGCCGTAATTTCCGAAGGTCGACCGAAACGCGTCGGTCTCGTCTTCGTATGCCGCACCGTTACTCGGGAAGAACGCGTCGAGCCCGTTCATGAGATCGCGATCCATGCGGAGTTGCGTCGCGCACCAGGCGAGCGGATCGTTCGTGAGATCGCCCTGCTCGCTGCGCGGGTCGGCGGCGTGCCCGTCGGCCCACGAAACGTCCTCGTCGGAGGCGTAACGGTAGGTCGGATCGGACCAGTCGGCGGCGAGCCGCTCGAGCGCCGGACGCTCGGCTTCGGGCGTCGTAGCGCCGGGTATCGCGCCGTAGGCCCAGCGCATCGCGTGATAGTCGTACGGCCCGAGAACCGTTTGCTCGTAGTCGCCTTGCCCGAACGCGCGCGGCCAGAGATTCGTCGGCGAATACTCCATGACGGTCGACGCGATGCCGTACTTCGCCGTGAACGCGGGATCTTGCAACTCTTTCGCCGTGTACGCGAGCGAGCCGATGAAATTGTGCTGCATCCCGAGATTGTGACCCGTCTCGTGCAGGATCACGGACGACCAGACGTCGTCGAGAAATTTTTGCGGCATCGGATCGGTCACGCGGCCGTTGCGCACGGGATCGATGAAATATTTCCATTCGCGAAGCGCTCCGCTCGGAACGTCCGACGAGATCAGGATGCCCGTGCGAAATTCCTGACCCGTGCGCGGATCGAAGAGCGTCTGCGAATCCGCGCCGAAACTCGCGCGCTGCTCCGTCACCCAGCGCAGCATGTTGTAGCGGATGTCGTCGGGATCGAAATTCGGATCTTTCGGTTGCGGCACGACTCGGAGCGCGTCCGAGATGCCGATCTTCTCGAACGCGCGATTCCAGGTGAGCACGGCGCGCGCGATCGCCGGTCGATATTTTTCCGGGATCGAATCGCTCATCGTGAAGATCATCGGGTGCTTCGCGGGCGAGAGCTTCTTACTCGGATCGGAGGGGCGGAGGTTCCAACGCACGATGTAGCGGAGTTTGCGCGTGAGCACCTCGTCGTTGTCGAACTCGTCGTAGATGTCGTCGTAGATGCCCATGCGATCGTCGGCGTACCGCGGGCGATAATCGGCGTCGCCGGGAGGCTCGGCGATATTATAGGTGACGCGCATCTGCAGGTGGCGCGGATCGGCGGCGACGTCTTGGAGGTGCTGGTCGTCCGAGGTCCACGATTGCATCGCCTCGAGAACGACGTTGTTCGGAAACGCCTTCGTCTTGCCGAAATACGTTCGGGTGGCGTCGAGCGCGTACGGCGCGCCCGCGGGCTTTCCGGGCGCGGGCTTCGTGCTCTGCGCGATCACCGCTTTGAGATCGAGTTGGTCGGCGAGGAAGGGCGACGCATCGATGACGACCGCGCCCGATTTCGCGTCGACCGCCGCGATCGATGCGAGCCCGACGATCGAGCGCGGGATGCTCGCGTCGAGCGCGACCCGCGCGGCGGGCGACGTCGGCGCGACGAACGCCGGATTCGGCCATACGATCGCGACTTGATTCCCCGCGCGCTCGAAGCGGACGATCTCGGCGGGCAGATGGTCCGTGTTTCCCCATACGAGAAAATCGCCGCCGAGGCCGGACGACGGTACGATCGTCTGTACGAAATCGCGATCGAGCTGCGCGGCGGCGAGTTCGAGATACACCTTGCCGCCCTTGTGCCAGACCGTGAAGAGCCCGCGCTGCGCTTCCGCGCCGACGACGAAGCTCGCATACGGCACCGGATCGCCCGCCGCACCGTCGGCGGCCGCGGGGGCATATCCGAGAAAAGCGAGTAACGCGACGAGCAACGCACGTGTGAAGATCTTCATGCGACGCGCGCTTCCTCGTTCGAAAATCGAGCACCCGCAACGCACGACGCCGCGCATCTTCCGAAACCGAAGGCGAGCGGAGGCCCGCTCGTTCGAGCGATGCCTCCGCCTGGTCGTCGTCGAGCGTTAGTTCTTGCTCGGCTTGGTCCCGAGTTGCGGCTTGAGCAATACCTTCGTGTAGCCGTCCGAACGCGCGTCGAATTTTTCGTATGCGCTCGGGGCGTCCTCGAGCGGCAGATGATGGCTGACGATGAAGCTCGGCTTCGCTCGACCCGCGACGATCAGATCGCGGAGGTAGCGATTGTAGCGCTTCACCGGAGCCTGGCCCATCTCGATGCTCAGTCCCTTGTTCCACGCCTCGCCGAGCGAGAGCGTGTAGTGACCGTGTTTCTCGGCGTCGTTCGGCGCGCCCGGATCTTCGGGGAAGTACACGCCGATCAGTCCGACGTGTCCCGTCGGATTCGTCACGCGGATCACGTCGTCGAGCACCTGGCTCGGGCTCGAACGATCGTCTTTTCCGTGCGTCGACGCCTGATAGCCGATCGCATCGATACCGCACATCACACCCGGCATCTTCGCGATCGGTCGGCCTCGCGTATCGGCGGCGTCGCCGTGCAGACGCTCGCGGAGTGCGAAGATCTGCGCGACCGGATCGCCCTTCGACGTATCGACGGCGACCGCGCGCGCGACGTTCTTCACGAGCGCGAGGCGCTCGGGGACGTTGTCGACGACGTAGATCTCCGAAGCTCCGCGAATCTCGGCCGACAGCGCCGCGAGCAAACCGACGGGACCCGCACCGAAGATCGCGACCGTGTCGCCGGGCCCCACGTGCGCCTGTTCGGTCGCGTGATAGCCCGTCGGGAAGATGTCGGCGAGGAGCACGAAATCGTCTTCGAACGCGTCGCCCGGCTTACCGGGAAGCGAAAGGCAATTGAAATCGGCGAACGGCACGCGCAGTAATTCCGCCTGACCGCCCGGGAACGGCCCGAGTCCGGAGTATCCGTATCCGGCACCCGCGGCATCGGGATTGAGCGTGAGACACGCGTTCGGAAACGCGCGCTCGCAATTGAAACAAAACCCGCATCCGATGTTGAACGGCAGGACGACGCGATCGCCGACTTTGAGCGACTGCACCGCCGGTCCGACCGCTTCGATCACGCCCATATTTTCGTGACCGAAGACGAGACCCGATTCCACCGGCGCCCGGCCCTCGTACATGTGAAGATCGCTTCCGCAGATCGCGGAAGTCGTCAGACGTACGACCGCATCGGTCGGATCTTCGATTTTCGGATCCGCGACCTGTTCGACGGCGACGCTCTGTTGTTTTTTGTAGACGACGGCTCTCATAAATTCTCCCACGCTCGTTTGTGAGCGTCCCTTTACAATACCGCATCGCGTTGGGTTCTAACGGTACGCATCGATCGGGCACCGCGCGCAAAACGTGATGTGGGAACGCGCGAAAGCGTACCGAGTCTCGACACGCGCGTCACACATCACGGCACGCGCTCGCGATCGCGACCGCGCCGGGTGTGAGCGATTACAAGCCGCGCGAATCGTTTCAGCCGCCGCGCGGGCGCTCCGAATACCGCTACATGGCGCGCTTTTCACGCACTGGGCCGTTTTCGTTGTACACCGCGGCGATGCTCGCGGCGGCGTACGCGTTCGGCACGCCGACGGCGACGGCGGCGGCCGATCGCGGCTTCGAAGGCGGCGTCGTCATCCTCGCGACGAGCGCGACGGAACGCGGCATCGGCGCGGGCACCGTGCTCGAGAACGACGGCACGCACGTGCGCATCGTCACGGCGAAGCACGTCGCGACCTTCGGCGCGCTCGCCGTCGAACTCGAGGACGGCACGCGAGTCCCCGCTCGCATCGAGCGGCTCGTCGCATCTCGCGATCTCGCGATCGTCGATGCCGACGTCGATCCGTCCGAAGCTCGGACGTTACGCGCCGCGCCCGTCGCGGCTCCCCTCGCGCACGCCCCGGTGCACGTGTGGGGAAGCGGGAATGCGGGTCCCGCTCTCGAGACGGGCGTGGTCGCGGACGTCGCGGGCGATATGCCCGACGGCTCCGAAGCGAACGGCCGCTACACGCTCGATTGCAAGACCTGTCATCGCGGCGATTCCGGCGCCGGCATCTTCGACGGTCGCGGCGAGCTCGTCGGCGTCTACATCGGATATTTCAACGTCGACGACGGCAGCGTCGTCCACGTCGCGGAGACGCCCGCGATCGCGGAGCAGATCGTCCGCACCGGACCTTCGACGGCCGACGTCGTGGCGGTCCGCTAAACGCGAACGCTGCGCGGATCGCTACGTCGCCACCGCGGTGCGCGGGCGGTTCGTGCATTTTCGCATGGCCACGCGCGCCGAGTTCTCACGGAACGTCTGAATCCGCCCGACACGTTCGCGCACACCCGCCGAACGTACGACGAACCGCACGTTAAAGACGAGCCACCCATAAAAGCAAAGAGACGGCGCTTCGCCGTCTCCCCGCTTCGCTCGACCGGATTTTGCGAACGTCTTCGTCAGATATGCCAGGACGCCGTGAACGAGTACGAGCGGCTCGGCACGCCGTACTCTTCGCCGCCGGCGCCGTTGACGCTCTGCTGGATCGAGTTCGTATCGTTGAAGAACTGATTCTCCGGAATGAACGCCTGGTGCCCGATGTAACCGTAATTCTGGATCGCCTCGTTGAAGATGTTCGAGATCCCGAGCGTGAGCGCGAAATCGTGCTGCAACTTCTGCGAGATGAACCCGTCCCACGTGTTGTAGCCGGGCCGACTCTTCGGATTGTTGTTCCCGACGACGTAGCCGTCGGTCCGAACCTCGAAGCCGTGATTGCGATAATCCGCCGCCACGTTCCCCTGGTTGATCGGGATGCCTTGCACCTGACCCCCGTTGATGATGAACGGATTGTTGTTGAGGATGAACTCGTTGATCCCGCTCTGCGTCACCGACTGGACGTTGTAGCCGTATTCCACGTAGAGGTGGTTCGCGACGCGTTGGCGCCCGGTGAGTTCGATGCCCTTGCTCTGCGCGCGAGCGGCGTTGTACGTCGTGGAGATCGAGATGAACGGCAACGCCGACGCCGGGTTCGCCGGGTTGACGTTACAGCCGATCGAGGCGATCTTCCGCGCGTAGCCGAGGAGCAACGCCGGCGGGATCTCGCTCGCCGCGCCGTATTGTAAGATGGGCTCCGCGGCGCTGAAGAGTTGGTCTCCGACGACGGTATCGTACAGGTTGAGTTGGACCGACGACTCGTTATCGAATCGGTGCGCGTAGCCGATCTCGTAGTCGTTCGCGCGTTCGGGCTTGATCCCCGGATTGCCGCCGCTCCCGATCCCGTTGTACGGCGTGCACGTCGGATTGAGACTCGACGGGTTGCCGTCGAACGTCGGCGGTCCGCTCGCCTTCAGTTCCGCGGCCGGGTCGCCCGTCGAATGGCCGTAGGTCAGTCGCACGACGTCGTTCGGCCGGGGGTGGAACACGAGCGAGAGTCGCGGGTCGAAACTCGTCGTGTTGTCGACGCTCGAATGCTTCACCCAGAAATTTGCGTCCGTCGAGAAGAGCGGCGAAAAGGTGAAGTGCCCGCGTGCGAAACCGCTATCGTAGTGCGTCGTCTCGGAGGGATCGTAGTTGTAGAGATTCGTGCCGATGACGTTGTAATTGAGGCGCGTCCCGAGCTCGTATTCGCCGAAGTAGCCGAAGCCGATATCGCTGTTCTCGTTCACGATGTTGTCGGCGAGAAAGTAGCCGTTGGTATTGATATATTGCGAGTAGGCCGTCCCTGCGAACTGCGTTTCGGAGGGATCGGTGTACCCGGCGGCGGCCTCCGATGTCTTGTAGAACTTGTAATTGTTGTGGAAGCCGTCGGCCGTGATCGTGCTCTTCCCGTCGGTCGTCTCGACGCGAAAATGATAGTCGTTCATATTCGTGCCCCGATTGCGATCCGCTCCGCCGCCGTAAGGGCCGTACGACGCGTTCGCCCATTGACCGGCCGTGTAACACGACGTCGCGCCGTTGTTCCCGGTGATGACGGTGTAGCCGTTTTTCGCCCCGGCCGCGGAACCGGGCAACGCGCAGTTTTGCTTGTCGTTGGTCTGGATTTGGGCGAGGCGCGTATCGAAGGGGACGTAGTCGTTGTCGCCGTTACCGGTGGAGTCGGAGATCTGACCCGATGCGTAGACGGTCGCCATGGCGCGCGTATTGTTCGAGAGGTTGTAGGTGAGCTTGCCGAGGCCGCTCTTGACGAGCGAATTTCCGCTCACGTCGTAGGTATTGAGCGCGAGATTGCAACGCGAGATGTCGTTGCCGGCCGTGCAGGCGCCGTTCGCTTGGCCGTTGCCGCTATTATTGGGACGGCCGGTTTGTGCGACGAGCCCGGGGCTGAAGAGACCGTACGTTCCCGAGGTACCGCCCGCGAACGCGAAGCCGAGTCTCCCGAGCGAACCCGTGAGCGTTGCGGCCGACTCCTGTCGGCCTTGATCGCCAAATCCGGTGAGAACGTTGAACTCCGTCTTCGCCGTCGGAGAGATCGTTTCGAAGTCGACGGTTCCGCCGATCGCGTCGACGCCGTACAGTCCCGCGCCGCCGGACCCGAACGTGACTTGCACCTTATTGAGTCCGGCGAGCGGCGTGTTCGCATAGTTGAACGAGGTCGGAAACGTACCGCCGCCGTTGATACCGTAAACGCCCTGCGGGCCCACCGGATGTCCGTCGAGGAGCGCGACCGTTTCGGACGCGCCGAGTCCACGAATGTTGAGGGACGTGTCGTCTCCGACCGACGACGAGAGACCCGAACCATTGACGCCCGGCAGGTGGACGAGTTGGTCCACGAGTCGCAGACCGTTCTCTTTCTGAACCGTCGACGGATCCAACGTTCGCGTGATCGCCGTGGTCGAAGCCACGGCGTTCGATCCGCTCACGCTCACCGAGCCGATCGTCCGCAACCCGCCCGTCTGGCCGCTACGTTCCGCGTTGAGCACGAGATTGATGGATACGCTCTGGCCGCTCGCGACGACGAATTCGCTCGAACGCGACGTTTGGTAGCCACGCGCCTCGACCTCGATCGTATAATATCCCGGGCCGACGGCATCGATCGCGTAGCGCCCGCTCGCGTCGCTCTTTCCCTCCGCCGTTTTCGTGCCTCCGCGATAGACGCCGACGTGCGCTTTCGCAACGGGCAATCCGTTTTGCTGATCGACGATAATGCCGTCGATCCGCGTCGCGGCGTTCGCGCGCGACGCTGCGGGCGTTTGCGCGTCGGCCGCCTTCGCGCCGGATGTGCCGACCGTAGCGAGATATGCCGACATCGCGGCCGCGAGAAGCGAGCCGACTCGAATTGTACGCACGAAGTCTCCCAAAGAACGAAACGATGGAGCTCTTGCCGAGGGCGAGAGCGCACCGAAACGTTACGGGGCCGACCTTAAGGGCGCGTTATCCTTATCTTAAGCCTGGGAAAGCCGCCGCGAGCGCCGCGTCGTAGACTCGCGCTCAAACGCCCGCCGTTTCTCGGATGCGCGTCGCACAAAAGTCGCCGAAGCTCTGCCCGACCGCGCGGTCGCGGGCGAACGAAGTTAAGAAATCGTCGAGCATCGGAACGAGTTCGTCGCTCGTGACGACGTCGCGATAGAGCGCGTTGAGTCGCGTCGAATCGGTGCTCCCACCGAGATACACGGCGTAACGATTCGCGCTGACGCCGACGATGCCGATCTCCGACATGTACGGTCGCGCGCACCCGTTGGGACAGCCGGTCATGCGGATCGAGATCGCCTCATCGGCGAGTCCGAGTTCCGCGACGCGCGCTTCGAGCGCGTCGACGACCGACGGAAGATATCGCTCCGCTTCCGCGAGCGCGAGACCGCACGTCGGGAGCGCGGGGCACGCCATGGCGTGCCGTTCCAGGAGGCTCACGTCCGCGATCGCACGGACGCCGCGCTCGGCGAGGATCGCGTCGATCGCGCTACGCAGATCGGGGGGAACGTCGACGAGGACGACGTTTTGTTGCGGCGTCAGCACGAGATCGAGATCGTACCGAGCGACGACGTCGCGGAGCGCGCTCTTGAGTTGCGCGTCCGGCCCGTCTTTGATGCGACCGTTCTCGACGTTGAGCCCGAGGCATAGCCGACCGTCGCCCTGTTCGCTCCATCCGAGGTAATCGCGGTGCTTCCACGCCGGTAACGGACGGAACGGCGCGAGCGGGCGCCCCGAGTAGCGCGCGACCTCGTCGCGGAACCAGGCGATGCCGCGATCGGCGATCGTGTACTTCAGACGCGCGTGCTTGCGGTTCGTCCGGTCGCCGTAGTCGCGTTGCACCTCGACGATCGCGCGGACGACGGGCAAGAGATCCGCCGGTTCGACGAACGCGAATTCGTCCGCGAGCCGCGGGAAGGTCTCCGCCTTGCGATGCGTCGCGCCGAGACCGCCGCCGACGTAGAGATCGTATCCGAGCAGCACGTCCACGTCGCTGACGATCGGCACCACGCCGAGATCGTTCGTGAGGATGTCGACGGAATTGTCGCCCGCGACCGTCGTCGCCGCCTTGAACTTCCGCGGGAGATAGGTGTCGCGATAGAGCGGATCGTTCGTCTGCTCTTGCGTCGTGTGCAGGAGTTCGTCGTCGCGCCAGATTTCGTAGTACGCGCTCGTCCGCGGCGTCAGGAGATCCGCGATCGCGTGCGCCGCTTCGCGCGCGAAGACGTATGGCTTCGTCGCGAACGGCGCGGCCGGCGCCATCACGTTGCGGTTGATGTCGCCGCACGCGCCGAGCGTCGAGCCCAGTCGATCGTTGATCGCCGCGATCGTCGCCTTGAGTTCGCGCTTGACGATTCCGTGCATCTGGAACGCCTGCCGCGTCGTGATGCGAAGCGTCCCGTTTCCGTACGCGTCCGCGAGATCCGCGAGCGCGAGGAAGAACGCGCCGGTCGATACGCCACCCGGAGTCTTCGTCCGTAGCATGAACGAATACGCTTTCGCCGCACCCGTCTCGCGCTCGATCTTGCGCCGATCGCGATCTTCTTGCTGATAGATCCCGTGGAACTTCAGCAACTGAACGTCGGCTTCTTCGAAGCGCTCGGTCGGACGGGCGAGTTCCGCCGCGATCGTGCCGCGGAGCCCCGCGCTCGCGGCTTTGATGCGTTCGTTCTTGGACGGTTCGGACATCGTGAATTCGGACTCCCACATTCGGGTGACGCGCGGTTACGGCTACAAGGCGCTTCGAAACACCGCGGTTGCGAAACGGACAAAAGTCGACGCCGTCCGGAGCCCGTCGGTAGACGCGAACCCGAATGGGAAACATGACGGTATGACTCTACGGTCGGTGGTCCGTTCGATCGCCCGAGCGACGCTCGTCGCGGTCGGGCTCGCGGTCGGCGTGGCGTCCGCGCCCGCCGCGGCCGACGATCTGCGCGTCGTTCCGCTCGCACCCGCCTCCGGCGCGAACGTCGCGGACGACCGACCGGCGATCGATTTCGAAGTCCATAGCTCCGACGGCGTGACGATCCCGCGCGGCTCCGTTCACGTCGCGATCGATGGCCGATCCGTCGATCGCGACGTGCAGATCGTCGGCGCGCATCTCGAGATCGTCCCGAGTGCGGCGCTCGCGCAGGGGCGGCACGTGGTCGTCGTCCGCGTGGACGGCGGGTCGCCGGTGCGCTGGTCCTTCGTCGTCGACCGCACGGGTTCGATCCCGACCGTCCGCGACGGCACCTCGAGCGCCGCCGTCGCTCCGGTCGACGACGGCTCGACGTCGTCGGCGCCGTACGGCGACGTTACGACGACGTACGCCGGAAACGACGTGGCGCCGAATCCGCCGTACGACAACTCGTTCGCGCCCGTCGTGTATCCGCGCTTCACGACCGTCGGCGATTATTACGGCGGCGGATACTACGGCTCGGGTTACGGCTCGTTCTATCCGCTCGGCGCCGGACCGTATTATTGGGGCGATTCGATCCGCTACGTCTACACGGGCGCGCTCGGCGGCGGATTCGTAACGCTCGGCGGTTTTCCCGGGAGCTATCCGCTCGTCGCCTTCGCACCGAATTATTATTCGGTCACCGTCCCCGTTCCGTACGGCTACGGCGGTGGCGGTGCGCCGGTCGCGTACTGCCACTGCGGCGCGCGATCGCACGCGCGTCTGTTGCGGACCGCGCCCGTGCGCGTCGCCACTCTCCGACGTCCCAGCGGCGCATCGGCACCCGCGTACGCACGTGCGTCCTGGCGACCGTCGATCGAAGCCGTCGGGGCCCGCGGTTCGCTCGACGTCCCCGTGCGAGCCTCCGTCGGTCGTTTCGCCGCGCCGATCGGCTCGGCGGCGACGAGCCGATCGCCGACATGTGCCAGCTCATCCTGCGCGACGAAGCGCGCCACATCGATTTCCATCGCGACCGCCTCGCCGCGCGTCACCTCCTCCAGCGCCTGGTCCCGGTCCAGCGACACCGACACCAGCCCACCGATCGCCTCCAGAGTCTCCATCGACAGCGCCACGCCGCTGATCAGCAACATCCCGCGCGGTCTCACCCCGGTC
>CAZZXB010000019.1:0-7166 GCA_964658025.1 uncultured Janthinobacterium sp. | reverse complement strand
CGATCGCCGAGCTTCTCGCGGTCGATCGGCGTTTCGCCGATCCGCACGGGCTCCGGATTCGCGCCCGCGCGCACCTTCGCGCCGGCCACGCGTCGCGGTACGCCGATCTACCGTACCTTCGGTACGACATCGTCCTCGGCGCCGATGCTGCGAACGCCCATGACGGGCGCGCCCCGCGCGTTCTCGAGCCCGATCGTACGCGGCTCGGTACCGGCCGCGATGCACGTCTCCGCGCCCGGAAGCGTCGGCCGCTCGCGCTGATCCGCGGCGGGAACGCGTCGCCGCGAACCGACGTCGCACGAGCGTTCGCCGGGCACGCATCTCGCGGACGTGGCACCACGGCGACGACGAGCGAAGCTCCGCGGCAAAAAGGTACGCGCTTCTTCTCCCTCGCCGACGACGGCATCGGAGTTGACCAGGTTTTAGCCAGGTTCGACTTCGCGTCGGGAGCGATCGGCGCCGGTTTCTCGGCCGGAGGTCACGTATGAACGGCTGACTCGAACCAATCCGCAGGGAGAATCGATTGCCACATGGGTATCGGCTCGCCGCCGTCGCCACGTTCATGGGTGCCGCTCTCGCGTGCTCGCTACCAGCGGTAGCGGCCGTCGGGCTTCAGCCATCGATGCGTGCGATCGCCGCGACGCCATCGTCTCGCCAAACGACGTCTCGATCCGTCGACGTCCTCTCGCCCGGAATCGCGGCGACCGTCGTGCACCGCAGCGACATCATCGATCTCGGTCGCGCCGCCGCGACGACGAAGGTCGACATCGCCGCCACCCTCTCGTTCTCTCGCGCCGCCGAGTTGCGATGGCTCGTCGACGAACAAGGCCGGCGCGGTTCGAGATACTATCATCAGTATTTGAGCCAGGCCGCGTTCGCGAATTATTTCGCGCCGTCGCCGCAGGCGTACGCACGCGCGATCGCCGCGTTGAACGCGGCCGGGTTCCACGTCACGCGGACGTACCCGAATCGCACGCTCGTCGACGCGACGGCGCCCGTCGCCGTGGCCGAACGCTACTTCGCGACGGAGATCCACACCGTCAGGCAGACCGGACACGGTCTGCGCTACGCCAACATCCGGCCGGCGATCGTCCCCGCAGAGTTGCGCGGGATCGTATCCGTCGTATCGGGTCTCAATAACGTCGTCGTCGCGCGACCGTTGATCGCGACCGCCGGACGCGTCGCGCATCGCAGAACGATCGCGGTACCGTCCCTCCGCGTCGGCGAAGCGATGTTGCGACGCCCCCTGACCACCGTGACGAACAGCGTTCGCGACGGCGGTTTCGAAAGCGGGACGCTCCAGTACTGGTCGCAGTGCGGCTCGATCCCGGCGAAGGTCCAGAGCGCGCGCGCGCACAGTTACCGTTACGCCGAGTTCGCCGGTTCCGCGACCACGAAGAGCGGCGAGCCGAGCGGCGATACCGGCCTCTGCCAGTACGTGAGAGTTCCGTCGGCGGGCGTGCTGTCGTTCTGGGTCTATCAGGCCTCGAACGAAACCGACACGACGTACTCGTATCAGGAGGGCGCGCTCCTGGACAATAACGGTAACGTCGTCTCCGAATTCTATCAAACCGTCGCGAACACGCGCGGCTGGTCGGAGATCACGGTCGACCTCTCTCGATACGCCGGGAAGGATCTGTGGGTCTACTTCGGCGTGCACGGCGACGGATATCCGGCCGCCTACACGCAGCAGTGGGTCGACGACGTCACGCTAACGCATAACGGCGCCACGCCGAGCCCGACGTCGTCGCCCGTCCCGCCGACCCCGACGCCGGTGCCGACTCCGGTACCGACCTCGACGCCGCAGCCCACGCCGACCCCGTCCGGAGCGCCGAAACCGACGCCCACCCCGACGGTTTCCGCATCCGCGGTTCCCGTCGGCGGGCCGCTCTTCGGGCCCGATAAAGGTTACGGACCGGTCGCCGTGGCCAACGGATTCGATCTCCCGGTGCAACACGGCTTCAACGGAGCGGGTCGTGCCACGGGCATCGCGATCTCGGGCGACTTTTCCGACCCGGACCTCGCCCAGTATCTCGCATACTTCGGCATCACGCCGACCGGTGGAAAAGCGACGCGTGTCGAGGTCGACGGCGGCGCGACGTTCGGTCAGACGGTGGATTCCGAGGAAGCGACGCTCGACGTCGAGACGATCTCCTCGCTCGCGCCCGGTACGCACCTCTACCTCTATCTCTTCCCGGATCTGAGCTCCGTGCATATCGAAGACGGCTACGCGCAAGCCATCAACGACGGGAAGGTCGACGCGCTCAATTCGAGCTTCGGCGGATGCGAACTCGGAGATACGACGTTCGATTCGGCGATCGAATCGCAGGCCATGAACGCCGCAGCCATCGGCATGACGTTCGTGGCATCGTCGGGCGATAACGGTTCGGACAACACGTGCGTTTCCTCGCCGGCCAGCGCGCCGCACTTCGTCGGCGTCGGCGGTACGACGTATACGGCGGCGAGTAATCCGGTCGGCGGCTACGTCTCGCAATCGGCGTGGAGCGGTAGCGGCGGAGGGGTCTCGCAGATATTCGCCGAGCCGACGTATCAGACGGGCGTCGCTCCCGCAAACGGCGGACGTAACGTCCCCGACGTCGCCTTTCCGGCTGATCCGAATACCGGAACCGCTTATTACTTCAGCGGCGGCTGGGTGGGTCCGATCGGCGGAACGTCCTGGTCGGCGCCGATCTTCAGCGCGTTGCAAACCGAGATCGACGAACGTCAGAAATCGCGTAACGGCTACGTGAATCCGCGCATCTACGCCGCGTTCGCGAAGCACCGTTACAACGACTTCCGCGACATCACCACGGGAAACAACGGCCAGTACAGCGCCGGAACCGGCTACGACGACGTGACCGGCATCGGTTCGCCTCGCGGTTTCGCGCTCTCGGCGGACGAGTAATCGCCATGTCACGACGCATCTTCAAGGAGAAATCAGGTATGCCACGATTCCCGTTGGGCCGGGCGTTGACCGCGGTCCTATCCGCAGCCACGCTCGTCGGCGGCGTCCCGACGGCGGCACACGCCGCCGTCCGGGCGCCCGCGAGGGTCACGTCGGCGATGACGGCACCACGGCCGTGGTCGTATGCGTGGCGCGAGCAGTATCTCGCGATGCATCGACCGGTGAATCACGTCCATGCGGCCGGGATGGTCCCGCAGCTTTCGGCGGGCCGCTATCTCTACGTCGCCGATTACAATAGCAGTATCGTGTTCCTCTACAACGCGAACGCGACGAACAATCCCTCACCCGTCGGCTTCATCGCCGACGGCGTGAGCGCCCCCGCGAGCGTCGCGTTCGACGTGAACCACAATCTCTACGTCGCAAACGAGGGGACGTCGAACGTCACCGTCTATCGCCCGGGATCGTCGACCGTCGCGAAGACGATCGCCACGATCTTTCCCTTGGCCATCACGCTCGCGACGGACGGAACGCTCTACGTCGCCGGCTACAACGGGAGTCTGCCGGAGATCGAAATCATCGCTCCGGGTAAGGCGCCGACCTACGTCTTGAGCCCCAACGGTGCCGAGCCCGACGCGATCGCGCTCTCGCCGTCGAACACGCTGATCGTCGGCGCGAATACCCAGAACGAAATCGGTACGATCTACGAATTCGCGCTCGGTGCGACGACGGGGACGGCGCGATTCAGCACGATCGGCGCGCTCGATGGAGTCACGTTCGACACCGCGGGAAACCTCTACGTCGGCAACTTCAACGAGAACGCGATCTACGAATATTCGCCCTCGTACAGCCTGCTCGCGACGCAACAGAACGGCGTCTACCGTCCCATCGGGCTGACCATGGACGACAACGAGCTCTTCGTCGCCGATAGTGGGGCTCAAGACGTCTCCGCCTATCGATCGTTCGCGGCGAATCCGACGTATTTTCAGAGCGACCTCACGTTTCCGACGTCCTCCGCGGTCACCTACGTCAGCCCCGTCAAGGCGTCGACGACCGAGAAGACCATCTATCTCTCCGACGAGCAGTATAGCGAGATCCACCGCTTTGCCGCGAACCCTCGGGCTCCGATCGAAGGCGGATTCATCTCGCAGGGCGTGACGTTCCCGCAAGGACTCTGGATGGAGAGTTCGGGGAAGTTGTGGGCGGCGAACTACGGCGCGCATACCGTAACTTGGTTCGCACCGAATTCGTCGGTGCCGGGCGGGTTTCTGAACGGTCTCGGCAAGCCGTTCGCGGTGACGGTCGATCACAAGGGTGTGGTCTACGTCGCGGATCAGGGCGCGCAAGACATCGCGATCTACAATCCCGGGGCGACGAAGCCGAGCCGTAGCGTCAGCTGCGGCGGTCTTCCGCAGTTCATGGCGGTCGACGCGGCCGACAACCTCTACGTTAGTTGCGTGGGACAGACGGAAGGCGTCGTGGAGTTCGCACCCGGCGCGACCACGGGGACGCCGCTAACGTTGAACGGGCTCAACTTCCCGCGCGGCATCGCCTTCGACGCGAGCGGGAATATGTACGTCGCGGACATGCTCGACAGCACGATCTTCGTGTACGCGCCCGGTTCGAGCAATCCGCTCCGAACGATCACGTCGGGACTCAGCGGCCCCGAACAGATCACGATCGGGGCGTCCGGTCGGCTCTACGTTGCGAACACTTCGGGAGATCGCAACCCCATCTACGCTCCGGGCGGTACCGTTCCGATCGGAATCTTCCCGGCCAACGGCATCGGAATCGCCGTACACTAGGTCCTCGGGCCTCGCTTCGTTGCGTCGGAGACGCATCGAAGCGGGCCCCGGCCCCGGCCCGTTCCGACGGCGGGCGATCGCTCGCGACCCGTGTGCGCGAGAGGCGCCGTCGGGTAGCGGAGCGCAATAGGCTGGCCATGGCGGCGCTCGACGACCGTGGGCTCGATCACGTACGGACGCTGTTCGGCGCGCTTCACGACGCCGAGCAACTCCGAACGTTGCCGCTCGCGCGGGCGATCGCGGACGCGATCGGCGAGGATATTCGATCGCCACGAATCCGCGCCGCCATCCGCGCCCAGATCGACGCCGCCGTCGAGACGCTCGATCCGCGCGCCCGCACGATCGTGCTGGACTGCGATATCGCGGGCAAAACGCACCGGACGGTCGCCGCCGAGCTCGGCATCGGCGAGCGCTACTTCTATCGCGAACGTCGTCGCGCGCTCGCGGAACTCTTGCCGCGACTCACGACGCCGTACGAGACGCCGATATCCGACGTCGCACCCGGCGACATGACGCTCTCCGCCGCGACGGCGCTACGCAACGCCGGCCGTCACCGCGAGGCCGTCGCGTTGCTCGCGGCGGCTTTCTCGAGCGAGAGTCCGGGGTCGTCCCGCATCGGGTTGGCGGTGCGACTCGCGCAACTCGCGGCCGATGCGGGGAAGGTCGGCGAGATCGCGAGGTGGCTCGCGCACGGGCGCGGCGATCTCGAGGCCCTCGCCGGAGCGCCGGCCGAGGCGGCTCTCGCGCAATGCGAACTCGACCTCGCCGAGATCCGCGCCGATCTCCTCTCGGACGAATTCGCGCGCGCCGAACGCCGCGCGCGCGGCGTCGCGCGACGCCTGCGTCTGCTCGCGACGCATCGACATCGCGACCGCATCGCCGCGGCGCTGTGCGAGGCGCATCTCTCCGCGTCGGAGACGCAGGTGATGCGCGGCAAATTCAGCGAGGGCTTGGCCTGGGCTCTCGAAGGCCGAACGGCGTTTCAGAACGCCCGCCATCGTAGCCCCGCAATCGACGTGAGCCTGCTTACCGCGATCGCCCAGGCCCGCGTCTTCGCCCTCGGCTCGTTGGCGCGCGCCGAAACGGACTTCGGCGACGCCTACGCACGCGCCGTCAATGCCGGCCTGCCCGGTGAGGCCGCGAAGATCGCGGCGAGTTTCGCGCTCATCCTCTCGAGCGGCGGCGACCATCAGCGGGCCGGAGCGTTCGTGCGATCGGCGCAGAGACTCGGTTCCCGCTTCCTCACGCCGAGCGAACGCATCGCGCTCTCGATCGATCTCGCGGTCGCGGCGCTCGCACAAAACGACCTCGTCGCCGCACGCACGTTCATGCGTGCGGCGCAGCCGCAGGCGCGGGGCTTACTCGCGAACGTTCTCGTGATGATCGATGCCGAGATCCATTTCGCGAGCGGCCAGGCCGATAGCGCGCTCGTCCTCGCGCGACAAGCCGTCCGCGAGCTCGCGTCGATCGGTAACAATCGGCTCCTCGGTTCGGCGCATCGCATCGAGGCCGAGTGTCTGGCCGCCGTCGGCGAACGATCCGGCGCGGCCGATCGCATCTCGTCGGCGTTGGAATGCCTCAACGAGGCCGGCAACGTCGTCTCGCTCTCACGGGCGTTCGCGGTCTCCGCGCGGGTGACGGGCAACCGCCGACACCGCGATTCGGCGCGCGAACTCGCGCACGGCTTGACCCCGAGATGACGCGCATCGGCCCGATCGATCGACCTCAGCCGCGACGCCGCAACGCATCGTTATCGGTCGTCTCGCAGCGCCGGCGCGATCGTCCTTACCGGTACGTAACGGCGGGACGCGCCGCACCGTCGGGTTGCCGCGCCGTATCGGGTAAACACCGGCCATGACGACACGAGACGTGATCGCCCGCGCTTACGCTGCGTTTAACGAGCGCGACATCGACGGCGCGCTCGCGCTGATGGGCGAGCACGTGAGCTGGCCGAAAGCCTCCGAAGGCGGCCGTATCGTCGGAAAACGAGAGATTCGAGAATATTGGACGCGTCAGTGGAGCGAGTTCGATCCGCACGTGGACGTTCTCGAGGTGGTCGACCACGAAGCGGGCACGACCGACGTCAAGGTCCATCAACTCGTGAAGAACGTCGACGGCGACGTCTTGTCCGACACGGAGCTATGGCACGCCTACACCATTAGGAACGGCCTCATCGAGCGCATGGACATCGAAGACGATCGCGGCGGTTCGGACGACCCGTCATCGGCTTTCTCGGGGAGCGCAGGCACGTAAGTTTCGAGGGCACCGCGGGAGCACGCGGGTTCGTCGCACCCGACGATCGTCGCCGAATGCATAATAAGAGCCGACGATCGCTCGTCGGCTCTTATTATCTCCGGCGAGAATCGCCCGTTACTTCTTGACGGCCTTCTTCTTCGCGCCGACGGTCTTCTTCGGACCCTTGCGCGTGCGGGCGTTCGTCTTCGTGCGCTGACCGCGAA
>CAZZXB010000018.1:5935-29417 GCA_964658025.1 uncultured Janthinobacterium sp. | reverse complement strand
ATATGCTCCGGCGGCTGCCGCTCGATCGGGTGGACGATTACGGCGATCCGCGCTACTACAATATCCGGTGGATGACCTTGCTCGAAGAGATGCACGCGGAGCAGCGTGGATTCACGAGTATTTATTGATACTCGACTAAACGTTCGATGCGGTGGAAAGGTTTGCCGACATGCGTGCGATATGTCCGCCCATGCATCTTCGGTTTTCATTCTTTTTTGTTGCGTTGTGTTGGATCTGTCGCCCGCTTCCCGCGACGTGTAGAGAGATCCCCGATGCGCCGACCGTCACGACGCTCGCCGGTTCGGGTGCGGTAGGTATCGGCGACGGACCCGGGGCAAGCGCGACGTTCATATCGCCCGTCGGGCTGTCGTTCGGTCGCGATGGAACGCTCTACGTCGCGGATCGCGACGCCCAACGTATCCGGTCGGTCTCGCCGAGCGGATTCGTCAAGACGCTGGCGGGATCCGCGCCGCTCGTGGGGCTCGGCGATGGTGCCGGAGGGGGGTATCGGGACGGCCCGGCGGATCGGGCGTTTTTCGACATGCCTTCGGCCGTGCTCGCCATGGACGACGGAAGCGTTCTCGTCGCCGACACCAATAATTACTGTATTCGTCGCATCCGCGACGGCACGGTATCGACGGTCGCCGGCGGAGCCGGTTCGGGAACGCAAGACGGGAGCGGAACCGACGCGCGCTTTTCGTTGCCGGTCGCGCTCGCGAAGGACGGCGAAGGGAACGTCTACGTCGCCGATCCACCGAATGGGATCCGCAAAATCGACCGCGCCGGTCGCGTCGTCACGCTCAAAGTTCCGGACGGCGGCTCCATAACGGCGCTCGCGTCGATTCCCGACGATCCCGATCGAATGCTGGTCGCATCTCCGAGCAAGGTCCGCCGATTGGATCTGCGTACGCTCGCGACGGACCTCGTATTTCCCCTACAGCTCTCGTACGATTACGGGTCGCCCTATGGCGAATCCGCGCTTCACGAGGGACTTTCGTATTTCGGACCCGTCGCGGCGCTCGCCGCGTTCCACGGCTTCGATTTTGCATTCGTCGATCCGTTTTCGAGCGCGGTGCGCATGGGCCAAAGCGAACTCGAAGGGACCGTCACGTGGAACTACTCGCGCGCGCTGACCGCGGTGCCCGACGAGAACGCGTCGTTGAATGGTGGTGCGTATCGGGACGGCCCCGGTAACGAAGCGCTGGTCGACGAGCCGATGGGCATCGCACTCTCCGCGAACGGATCGCTCGCGATCTCGGATACCGGGAACCGTCGTATCCGTATACTTTCTCCGTACGACCACCACACGCACTTGGAGGCGCACGCGTTCGGGACGGAACTACCGTCGAAGCCCGATCCCGCCGAGTATCGAATCGCGATCGTCGGGGATTCCTACGTTTGGTGGAATCAGAGCTGGCACGATTCGGTCGGTGGGATCACCGAGGATAAGCTCGAGGGGCGGCTCGGCGCGAAACGACACATAAAAATCTACCCGGTGATGCGTTCGGGCGTGACGACGACGGCGGCGCTCAGTCTCATCGACAACGAACTGTCGGATGGAAACGTCGACATGGTCGTGCTCGATCTTTCGACGTACGGTCAGATGGGCGGTGACCGTCGTGCCGGTGCCGGTTACCCCAACGGCTGGCAGGCGGACCTGCGTGCGGGCCTGACTCGCACGAAGACGCTCCTCGGCGCCTCGGGCGTTGCATTTTTGGTTCTCAATCATCCGGGCGCCGCCGATTTTCCCGATGAGAGCGAATTCTTGCACGTTCGAAAGGGTGGCGACGTAAGCGCGCGACCGAGTTCGGCTGCGAGTTCGCAATACTATCACGACGAGATCGCGGGGATTCTCGACGCGTCGAGCGTTCCGACGCTGGATCTATGGCCCGCGTTTTTCGATGCGTTTCGCGCGTCCGACCGAGTCCCGTCCTTCGCTTCGTGGGACTATCATCTATCGCCGGCGGGTCGACGCCTCGTCGCCGAACATCTCGCGGCCCGTATCGTAGAGATGCATCCGTGGGATCTCGTCAGGCCAAAATGACGATCTATGATTTCGGTGGGAGTTCTCCCACGATTTCGAACGTCGCCCAACTCGGGAGTTTCCCGCTCGAATCGGTCGACCATCCACTTCTGTCCGAGCGCGCGTCCGCCAAGTCGCATTTGAGGTTCGCGTACCGTTCGATCCCGGCGAACGTGGGCGAACCGTAGGCGGGGCTCACGTCGCCGTTACGTGCGTACGTCACCCGAATCACGGCCGATTTGGCCGTCTTGAATTCGGGAAGCTCCTTTGCGAGGACCGCGAGCGCGACGCGTTGCAGGCGACGATTCGCTTCGTCGGTCGACGAACCGTCCTTGACGATCGCCGCGACGTCGGCAGATGCATCGTACAGCGCGACGGCCTCTCCCGTCACTTTCGCGAGCACGACTTTTCCGGTCGGCGATTCGTCCGCTCGAGCGACGGAAAAACAAAACGCGGTCAGGCACAACGTGGCGACGAAGGCGCGAGCTAGCAAAGAATTCCTCCTACGATGCGAGCATAAATCTATAAACGCGGAACGCTTGCGGAAGCGAAGTCGTTGCGAAAACGACCCAACCGACGCATACGAATACGTACGTTAGTCCGACCGACGCCATCCTCACGATCGAACCTCCGTCTCGCAGCCACGCAACGCGTGGTACGACCGATGCGGCCCATACCCGATGGGCGGCGAGCCCAAGCCCGTGCCAGAGGCCCCAAACGACGAAGGTCCAGGCCGCTCCGTGCCAGAGACCCGCGAGCGTCATGGCGAGGAAGAGGTTCAGCGCGACGATCGGGGCCGGCCGTCGGCTTCCGCCGAGCGGTATGAAGATATAATCGCGAATCCAGGTGGAAAGCGAGATATGCCAACGTCGCCAAAACGCCGCGATATTCGTCGAGCGATAGGGCCGGTCGAAGTTCTCCGGGATACGGAAACCCAAGAGGCCGGCGACGCCGATCGCGATGTCGCTGTAGCCGGTAAAATCGAAATAGATTTTTCCCGAGTACGCAAAGAAAGCGACCCAATAATCGAGTCGGTGATACGGCTCGCCCGTTGAGAGCAGCGGCTGCGTCAGCAGCGTTAGCGAGTCCGCGATGACGATCTTCTTGAATGTGCCGAGCGCGATACGGTAGAGATTCCGCAAGCTTTCGCCGACGCTGGGAACCGCTTCGGAATGGAGTTGCGGCACGAATGATTGGTAGCGCTTGATCGGCCCGGCGACGAGGGTCGGAAAGAAAAGGGTGAAGGTCGCGAAATCTAGCGGATCGAGCTTTCGGATCTTCCCCGCGCGAACGTCGACGAGCACGTGCACGAATTCGAACGTAAAGAACGAGATCGCCAGCGGTACGACGAGGTTGGGAAGCGGTAAGACGTTTCGAGCCGCAATTTGATTTACCGTGAGTGCGAAAAAATGCGAGTATTTGAAAATACCGAGCACGAGCGCGATGAGGGAGACGGTCGCGAAGAGGATCGATCGCTCTCGCGACGTGCCGTGCGCGCGGATCATCACCGTCCCGGCACCGAAGGTGATCGCCCCGAGCGCCGCGATGATCGCGAGGTAGCCGGGAACGGAAAAAGCGTAGAATACGATGCCCGCGATCGCGAGAAACGGAGATCTCGCTCGTTTCGGGACGACCTTCCAATAGAGGGCGTACACGCTGAGTCCGAATAATGCGAAGGTCCAGGTATTGAAGATCACGTTCCGACGGCTCGTTCGAGGATCCGTGCGAGACGGCGGTTTCCCGCCACGGTCAGGTGATCGTTGTCGATGAATTCGCTCGTCGGAAACGTCGCGTCGAGATCGAGGACGTGGACCCCGTCCTTGCGAAGCGTCCGAGAGACCGACGTCAGATTAGCGCGATACTGCGGGACATCGATATAGTCGTGAAGCAATCGATGATTCGTCGGCGTCAACACGGCGATGCTCGGAATCTTGCGGCTTCGAAGCAGCAGCGAAAGTTCTCGCGTCGCGACCATCTCGACGTTGTCGTCCTCGATCGGACTCATATCGTAGGTGCCTTCGAATTTGTCGGGCGTCGGGCGATGCATGGCGTCGATCGAGGCGGCCGCTCCCGAGAAGCGTTCGACCAGATCGAGCGTCGCGTGCGCGGCATCGGTGTCTCGAAAGACGGCGTCGCGGACGTCCGCGCGCATTCCGTAGAATCTCCAATAACGCGAGATGGCTCGATCGGTCCGAGCGTCGAGCGTGGTTTCGAGCGTCGGCTCGAGATGCCGCTCGAGCGCGGGCGGCACGAGCGAGGCCGCGAGCTCCTCGACGGCCGGGTGGAGCTTCCGATAGGCGCTATCTTCGGAATTGAAGGTCTTTTCGTTGACGTTGAACACGACGAGTCGAGGTCGAACGCCCGAATGCAGTAGGAGCTCGAGTAGGGCGAGCGAGTTCGCGCAACTCCCGCCGGCGAAGGCGTAATTCTTCCAGTCGGGATGAGCCGCGCGCGCGATCGTTACCGCCGCTTGCGACTCGGAGACGCCATACCCCCAGAGGACGGAATCGCCCAAAAACACGACGGGCTTCGTTCCGGTCGTTTCGGCGAGGCTCCGACGTAGATACGCGCTGGAGAAATTGTATCGCAGGCGATCGAAGCGCGGAAATTCGGCGTAGAAGAGCAGGTCGAACGCGAAGAGCGAGACCGCGGCAAAAAAAAGTGCCCGAAAGACCGAACCGGCGAACACGTCAGAAATCGGTGTAGATGAAGCGCGAACCGGTGCTCGGAGCGAGGACGATCGCGAGGACGATCAGGGCGAATATCATCCCTCCGACGACCATCGGCCGCTCGATGCGCAGCCCGACGAGTCGCGCGAACGGATCGCCGCGTAGGACGTCGCTCGCGTCTCGTGCGCCGGGAATCTCGCCGTGATCGTCCATAGCTCGCGCTACGCGCCTTTCGGCGCTTTACCCTTGCGGTCGTTACGGCTCGATCGGCGAACCGTCGATCGAAAACGGATGCGAGACGACGACGGGTACGCCGTCGATCGAACGCCTCACGCTTTTGTGCGTGGCGAGATCGTACGTGACGTCGAGGCGATGCGAGCCGATCGCGACGTCGACGTTCCACAGCGTTCCGGCGTCGCTCGAGGTCACGCGGGCATTGGCGAAGGTGGCGGCGATCGTCGCGGCGTTCGTTCCCGAGTCGACGCCCAACAGCACGATCGAGCGCAGGTCTCTCGCCGCCGATGGAAGCGTCGGCGCTTCGTCGGCGGAGATGCGGAGCGCTCCGACCGCCGCGGCCGCATCCGTCGTATCGAGCGAGAGCGGTGCGGCCCCTCCCGATGACGCGTCCGCACGGGCGATGCGCGCGACGGCGATCGACGAACCCTCCTTGACGGCGACCACGTCGCCCGTGGCCAGTCGACGGCTCGTCGCCGCGTCGATCGTCGTCGATTTTCCCGAGACCGAGATGCCGTCGTTCGCCGCCGGTAACAACAGATCGAGCGTCAAGGGGCCGCCGTCCGCCGGAGCGCCGCCGTCGAGATCGGTCAAGACGACGAGCCAATTCTTGAACTGCACCGTCGCCGGTCGCGTCAAAACGTGATTCCAGCGAGCTTCACCGTCGCGCTGCGTGCCGGGCGTCGGACCATACCAAAAACCCGTCTTGTCGGCGAGGACGCGAATCGGAACGAGGCGGCGATCGCGAGCCGCGAAATCGATCGAAGCGATGCGATCGGTCTGATTGTAGTCTTCGTTCGAACTCCCGATCGCGTATGCGTCGGTCACGTAGCCGTACTTGGTCGCCGCCGGATCGTCCGCCCAACGTTGCTCCACGACGCGCGGCGTCTTGCTCGCGAGCGCGCGAATACCGTCCGAAACGGCATACGATCCGGCGTCTTGAAGCACGGAAAACGTGTCGAGGCAACGCAAACCCGCCGGATCGTGAACCTCGGCATCGAATCCGGCGTAGCGGAGCTTGACTTCCATCGGAGCGTCGCTTCCGTAGAGCATATCGTACGAGCGACTCTCGCCGCCGACGATCCGCGCCTTCGGAACGAAGAGATTGGCGGCGATCTCCTTCCAGAGATAGTCGAGTGCTTTAGCGAATTGCGCGCGCTGCTCGGCATCGGTGGCGAAGATCGCGCCCTCGTGTAGGGCGTCGATGTCGACCGTAAAGTACGTCGGGCTCTCGAATTCGTGAATGCCGTCCTTTCGAACGGCGGCGATCCACTGCGTGAGTCCGGCCATGCCCCGCCGCTGCGCGGTCGCGTCGGAGAATACGTCCCCGAGAAGCACTTCCTCCGAACTCGTCAAGAGATGGATGTTCGTGTAGCTGACGGAGACCGGATGCTTTTGAAAATACGCGAGTGCGGCGCTCGCGTGTTGACGCAATGCGCGGAGGGCGCCCGGCGAGAGACGATTCGCGTAACGTAAGAGGATGGGCGCCCAGGGTTGCGCGCCGAATACCGTGTCGTTGGGATCGGTCGGGTTTCGCGGATCGACGATCGCTCCGTAGCGCGGTGAGGATTGGTCGAGGATCTGGCCTCGCGCCTGTTTTGCCAGGAGTCGCTCGGCCGCGTCCGCGTCGTCGTGAAACGCGAGCTGGTAGATTGCCGCGGCGCCGAGCGCCCGCGTATCTCCGTCCGATTCCGCCGACGAGCAATCTTTCGCGACGTACGTATCGAGTCGACGCGAAGCATCGCTGATGTCGTGCGTTTGCGCGGAGACGCCGATCGAAACCGCATCGAGAGAGAGCGTCGCGAGCGCGAAGCAAACGATGGACGTCGGACGGATCCAAGCTCGACGGGTCATGTGGTCCTCCCATGCTCGGTACGGGTCGCTCCACGTCTCGACGTTTCGAAGGGACCGGATTCGGTATTCACGGTAGCGAACGAGCCGTTCGCGTGGTCCGAGTAACGCAAGATTGCGGTGCCTCGTTCCCCTTCGAGAGGTATCCATCGTGCCCGAGGTTGGTCGCCGCCGCCGAACGCCGTCCGTCCCTATTTTCTATCCGGATTGGTTGCTCTTGCACGAACTGTCCCGCGACGTCGGGGCGATGCTCGAGACGTACGCGCGGGGCACCCTTCTCGACATCGGATGCGGTGCGAAGCCGTATGCGGAGGCGGGTCCGCGCGTCGAACGTTGGATCGGGGTCGATCTCGCCGATAATCCCGAAGCCGACGTCAACGGAACGGCGTATGCGATTCCCGTCAGCGACGCGTACGCGGATTGCGTCCTCTGCACGCAAGTCTTGGAACATCTCGAAGATCCGCGCGCCGCACTCGTCGAATTCGGTCGCGTGTTGAAACCTAACGGACTTCTCATCTTGAGCGTGCCGCAATATTGGCCGCTACACGAAGAGCCGCGCGATTTTTTCCGTTATACCGAGATCGGCCTGACGACCGTTATGCGTAGCTGTGGGTTCGATATCGTGGAGCATCGTCGTCAGGGCGTCGGTATCGCCGTGGCCGGGCAAGCGTTGAATAATGCAATCCTGTGCGCGGGCGATACCTTTTCGTTCAAGGAGTCGCTCGCTTTCAAAGCTTCCAAGGCTCCTTTCTACCTCGCCGTCAATCTCGCGACCGCTCTGTTGAACCCATTGCTGAAGACGTCGCGTGATGTTTTGAATCACACGGTCGTCGCCCGTCGATAAAAATTCTTCGCATCGGCGCGACGCGCGCATCAACCGCACCGGCCGCGGCAGGTTCGCGCGACTTTGTTTCGCTAATTCGCGTACATCGTCGCGAGGAGGTCGAGCGTCATTCCCAGCTTTCTAAAGGGTAACCCTCTGGTTGCCGTTGCGGCAATGTCGGCCGCGGTCGTAGTCGTCGGATGCGGTGGAGGAAGCGGGGGTGTTACGGCGAGCTCGCCGATCGTCGCCGCGACGCCGGCAGGATCGGGGCTCGGTCCGCTTCTCGCCTCGAGCTCGACGTTGACGCAAAGCACCGACTGGCCGACCTTCGCGCACGACCTGTCGCGTACGAGCATCCAGTCGACGTCGACGATCGACGAAGCGAACGTCGCAACGCTCGCGCCGATCTGGACCTTTCGCAGCGCTGCGGGTTTCGATCTCGCGAGCCCGATCGAATACGGCGGCGTCGTCTATGCCGTCGATCGAAACGGAAACCTCGTCGCGATCGATGCCGCGACGGGAACGATACGGTGGCAGAAGTCGCTCGGAGCGAACGTGAAATTGACCCCGTCCGTCTACGACGGACACCTCCTCGTCGGGACGTCCGTTAATTCGAGCGCCGCGGCACACTCGACGCTGTTCGCCCTCGATCCCGGCACGGGAGCGGTGCAGTGGCAACGCTCGATCAACGGTGGCCTTCACGGCTCGCCCGTCGTCGTGGCCGGTCATGTTTTCGTGCCGGTCTCGCTCGGCGATCCCGGGTTCTGTCATCCGGGCGGCATCTACATGTTCGACGAGAGCACCGGAAGCCCGGGAATCAATTGGCTCACCGCCGGCGGACTCGCCAACGACGGCGGAGCGGTCTGGTCTCCGGTAACGTACGACGGCGAACGCATCTATTTCGGAACGGGGAACACGTGCATCGATTCCCCGACGACCGCCAATGGGATCGTCGCGATCGAAACGTCGACCAAATTCGATTGGGCCGTCCAGACCGCCGGGCCGATGACCGACGACGACGTCGGCGGCGGCGTTCTCACGAGCGGCGGGACGGCTTACGTGACCGGTAAGAATGGCTATCTCTACGCGCTCGATCCGGCGTCGGGAAGCGCGTATTTCAAACGATCGCTCGGGTCGCCGGATTACGACGGAAGTTATTCGACTCCCGCGGCCGTCGGAAATACGCTTATCACGAGCATCGGATTTCACGTCGATCCGGATTCCACGCAGCCCGCCGGCACGCAATTCGGCGGTCTCCTCGGTCTCGATCGCCACTCGGGGCAGACCGTGTGGAGCGTCAACGCGATCGCGCCATTTTATAATCCCCCCGCAATCGTCGGCAGCATCGCTTTCACGACCGTCGACAGTAACCTAACCGCCCTGGATTCTCAGACGGGGCGCACGTTGTGGTCGTCGTACATCGAGACCCAATCTCGTTCGCAACCGATCGTGTTCAAGGACGAAGTCGTCGCCGCCGATAGCGACGGCGATCTGTACGCATACGCGTTACCGACCGAGGGCAATTCTAGCCTGCGTCGTCGGGCGGCGGACGTCATGAGATCGATGGTACGAAAACCGGACCGATTCGTGAATTACGTTCCGAGGTTCTGTAAGCTGAGGTGAGCGCGCCCCGGAATCGCTACGGTGAATCTCCGAGCTGAGCGCTCGTGAGGTGAGGCTTGCGCTCGGGTAACGTCGTCTCGATCAGGTTCGAAGAGAGATGCCAACCGAGATCGCTTCGGTGAAAGTAAATCGGGCACTTCGTCGCCGCGACCATCCGCCGGACGAACACGTCGACGTCGTGCGCGTCTCGTTCGAACTCGTCGAGCGAGAATTTGGGCTTGGCCGAGAAACGTAAAATTCTCGAGCCCGTCTTCCCGAACGCATGAACGATCGCGTCGATCTGCAGGTGTCCGCGTCGCGCATACCATTGTGCGAAGCGCAATCGCGAGCCGGCATCGTCGAGCGTCACGATGTACGCTTCGTGGCCGTATTGCCGCAAGGCGGAAAGCAGGGTGGCGAGCATCTCGGAGGTTGTGTGGCGGCGCCGCAAGAGGACGAGAACGGAGAGTCCCTTACGGACCGGGATCGTCTCGGAACGGCCTAATGCATCGACGAACGGGAGCGTTCGGAAGACGCTTTCACGCAACCATAACCGTGCGAGAGCCCAGAGCATCGATGAGCCCGATCGCACGAGCGTCACTTTCGAATACTCGGCAACGTCGTCCCACGAGATCGGGACTTCGACGACGGGGAGATGGAGACGCTTCATGGCGAGCAAGAGGTCGACGTCGAAGGCGAAGTTAGAGATCTCGAGCGTGTCGATAACGCTATCGATCGCGTCTCGCCGAAAAATTTTCGCACCGCATTGCGTATCGGTGAAGCGTAATCCGAAAATGATCCGCGTTATGGTGTTGAACACCCGACTCGCGAGTCGTCGTCGGAATGGTTGTTTTCTCGCGATTCGAGACTCGGGAAGCCAGCGCGACCCCAAAACGCCGCAGACGCCGTCGTCCCGGCAACGTTCCAACAAAACGTCCAACTGGTCGGCGGTCGCGGAACCGTCCGCATCGACGAACGCGACGAACGGTTCGGAACCGAGCGTGAGGCCGGCACGCACCGCACCACCCTTGCCTACGGCCTGTTCGATCTCGAGTAACTCGAGGTTTGCGATTTCTAAACTAAGCCGCTTTATGATCTGCGCCGTATCGTCGGTGCAGCCGTTCACGACGACCAATACGATGGCGCTCGGACCGAAGTATTCGCAGAATTTACGGACGGTCGCTTCGATGCGCTCCGATTCGTTTCGTGCCGGAACGATGATTCGAACGACCGCGGTGCGGGGGTTCGCACCCTCCGCGGCCCCATCCGTCAAATGCAATTCGCGGCACTTTCCACAATACGTTTTCGACCGAGCATGGCCGTCGTTGGTGTTTGCAGTGAACCTTCCGGGAACCTTTTGCCGCTGAATCGCCGTGCGCGGCCGCGAACGATGCGATCGATGCTTCGAATTTTCCGAGCGGGAACGTCGCGCGCAGACGTCATCGTCGCCGTCGTGTCGGTCCTGCTTGCCGTGGCGGCGGCCGCCACGACCGAGCCCGCGATGCGTCACGATTGGGCGCCGATCGTGCCGGGATTGATCTCTAGCGTCGACTCGGTTTCCGGTTGGAATCCGATCGGCCTCGGCGCGCCCGTCGGCTACCCGTCGTCGTTCGAGGCGGTCGTTGTGCTGGGCAGTATCGCGGGCGCGATCGGCTCGTACGGAGCGCACGTCGCGTTCATGACGGCGATCTTCACGGTCGTCGTCGGCGGCGCGCTCTACCTATCGCGGAGGCTCGCGGGGGACGTGTTCACGCACTGCGCGCTCGTGATGTTCGCGACGTTCAATCCCTGGGTGTACACGCAGCTCGTCGCGGGCCACACGTTCATGCTCCTCGCATACGGAGCGACGCTTTGGTCGTTTGCCGAATTTTTCGTGAAGCGGCCCGATCTTCGCGTTCTCGTTCTGGGAGCGATCGCGACCGCGCCGCAGATACAGTTCGCCGTCTGCGACGCCGTCGGCGTTTTGTTTCTGACGCTTCGCGCTCGCGACGTTCGGCCTCTTGCGACGGTAGGTGCGACGTTGCTTCCGGTTTTCGTCGGGGTCGCGATGGCGCGCGGTAGCTTGCTCGGTACGCCTCTCACGCTCGCGTGGGAGCGGGATCAATCGATCTTGCCGTTCTCCGCGGTGGCGCTCCGCGGCTACTTCACGCATTACGACGCGGCACTGGGTCCGACGCTCGACGCGTCGATGGTCGCATTGGTGACGATCGCGATCGTCGGCGCGTCGACGCGCGCGTTCCGTCGTCGCGACATTTGGGTACCGGTCGTTACCGGATGCGTGCTGCTCTTCACGATGGGTTTGCGCGGCCCGCTCGCCGGTCCGATCGCATGGGCGTTCGAACGCGTCCCGGAAGTCGGACTTTTCCGCGAACTCTACGACCTCATCGGATTCGTGGCCGTCGGTTACTGCTTCCTCATCGCGGCGGCGTGCTCGCGATGGAGGGCGCTCGCCGTACTGGCATGCTTCGCCGCGGCGCCGTTGCCGATTCTCTGGGCGTTGCATCCGCCCGCAACGTTTTGGGTGGACGCGCGCGTGATTCCGGCGGCGCCGATCCCGGCTTCGACGACCGATCGCATCGCGTTTACGCCGGCTAGCGCACCCTTGCGGTTTCGCGGACGGGGTTCCGGCGTCGACCCCGACGCGCATCGATATCCCTCGGGGGCCGTCTCGCTGAACGATCCCGAGCGTCAATTTCCGATCGAGAACGCGTTGGGCGAATTCCAGCGTTCCGGGTCGACGTCGTCTCTCGCGGCGCTCGGCGTCTCGACGATCGTCCCGCGTCCGTGGTTTTCTACCGACGCCGAATCCCTGCGCGGTCAATTCGCGTTGCCGCCCTCGTCGGAGACGCGACCGCCCGAACGGACGGCCACGATCTCGCTACGTCCGGCACCTTCGTTGTCGCTTTCGGCGCCGCCGTCGATCGGGTCGCTCGACCGAATCCAAGGCTCCGGAAATGCGTTGTTCTCCGACGCGGCGGACGCGCCCGGTTTTGCGTTCTGGAAGCGCTTCGGAGCCATGGAGCCCGTCCGTGCGGACCCGGCGTTCGTCCACGAAAGCGACGGCTGGGTCGATGCTCGATTGGCGTTTTTCGAGCGGCCCGAACTCGCGCAGTCGTTCGGCGGTGCGTTGACGACGCGTCCGGACGTGCTCATCCCCGTCCGAGGCGACCGCGATACGCTCGTTTGGGTCCGCGGGGTACTCTTCGATCAGGATGGCCGCCAACTGGTCCGTAACGGGCCCGGCTATCGCTGGGAATATTTCGATCGGCGGGTGCGTGCGCTTCGCTGCCGGGGTGAGTGTCTCGTCGCGGCTCAGGGACGCGTGCCGCCACGGCTCCCGTTCGAGCCACGCGGTCACGTGCTCGATCCGCTTCCGCATCGGACGTTCGCTCCGTGGTGGATCGTCGCCGTCGTGCCTCCCGGTCCGGCTAGACTCTTACGCTACAACGTCCGTTTCGACGCGAGATGGATCGCCGTTTCAGGCGGGAGCGTCCTGCCCCATTTGCGGATCGACACGGCGGTGAACGGATGGCTACTCGAACCGACGTCGGTGCCCGAACGGGTCGTCGTGTTCGAGTACGGCGCGATGGTCGTCTCGCTCGCCGAAATCGGCGCCGTGATCGCGCAGATCGCGATCGTCGCGTCGCTCGTCGGGCCAGCGACGCGAGGTGGTTCGGTCGTGCGGACGAGACGGGAGATACGCGACGACGACGTCGCGGCTCGGTAGCGCCCGGATGACGTCGCGTAACCCCTTCACGCACGCAAGCGAGAGCGCGATCCACCCCGCGATCGAAACCCAACCGAATCCGGCTTGCAACGAGAGAAGCTCTTCGGCACCCATCACGCACACCGCGTCGACGAGCGAGAGCCCGTTCGGAACGGCGAGAAGCAGACCGATCGCGAGCGCGAAGCGCGCCGCGGGATTCGGCGCACCCGCATACGCTCCGAAAGCCACGCATGCCGAAAGCGCGAGAAACGTGCCGTAACGGCCGGGGCGACCGACCGCATCGACGGCCGTCAATCTCCAGAACGTGATGTAGACGAGCGTGAGGACCGCGAGCGCGAATACGATATCTTCCGGATAAGAGAAGATGCACGCGTTCGCGAGCGCCGCGATGAAAAGCACGACGTAGGCGCGAGACTGTCGCCCGACCAGCAGGGCCGGACGGTCCGACACGAACGATACGTAGCATGCCGCGATGAGCGCGTTCGCGCTCAGTACGGCGGCGTCGAGCGGGCGACCGAGAATGCCGAGCAACCCGCGGTCGTGCGGATAGAGAAACGTCCAATTGACGAAGTCGCCCAAACCCAAGATCGCGTAAAACGCCGTGCCTTGAACGAAACCCAACCAGAACGGAAACGGGCTCCGAGGACGGTAGCGCGCGAAATATGCCGTTACCGAAACGAAGATCGCGTACCACGTGTTGGGATCGATCCCGCGGTAACTCAGAAAGATTGCGAGCGTGAGACAGACGGTCGCGCGCATCGCCCGCTCCCGGGCGATCGCTCCCGGAATCGACGCCCGGAGGCTTCGCAAGAGCACGAGCGACGGCCAGAGCGCGAGCGTCGCGAACGACGCGAAGCCGACCGCGACCGAATGTTCGGCTATCCACTGCGGTAGGAGTCCCTGATCCGAGAGCGCGCCGAACCAACTGGCACCGCCGAAACGATAGGACGAGAGTCGATTGGAGATCCCGCTTGCGGCGAGGTCGTGCGGGATCAGGAGCATCCACTGAAGCACGATCGACGCGAACGCGAGGACGACCAGTACCGCGGCTTTCCAAAGTCCTCGGACGGAACGGCCGCGATCGAACGCGGCGAAGATGGCCGCGAGTATGAGAAACGGTGCGAGGGTTTCCGTAATGGACGCGGCTCCGACGAAAAACGCCGTGGCCGTCCACAACCGGCGCCCGTAACAGCGATGGATCCCCTCGACCAGCAGCGCACCGGCGAGAACCTCGCGATAGCCGCCCGCGAGTTGGTACAACGCGATCGGTGAGAGGATCGCGATGAGGAAGGTCGTTCGTTTGAGATTCGTCGGTGCGAAGTCGCTGAGTCTCGCGGCCGTGAACACGAGCGAGAGCGCCATCGTGCCTTTGAGGATCACCGCGATGCCGTCTTGGCTCGCGTTTCCGAAAAACGCCCCCGAGGTCGTCAAGATCGGCGCGAGCGATGCCGGAGCGAGCGCCCAGAGGGGCGTTCCCTGCCACATACCTGCCGGATTCGCGTGCGCGATCGCGACGAGGTCGACGAAACGTAACCACACCGAGAAATCCCACTGATCGTGTGCGAGCGGGGCCAGCGCGAACGCGGCGACGGCGGGTACGACGTACCACCACGGTCGCGCGCGCGCGAAGAGCGACGCCAGCAGCAGTAACGTCGCCGCGAACAACGCGGCGATCTCAGCGGCGGCGATCGCTCCGTCAACGTAGCGAGAGCCGAAGAGAGGCTCTCCCGATGGAGAAAACCGCGCGATGATCCCGGTACTCTCGATCCGCCAGTGCGCTTTTTTCAGGCGGACCGTGACGTGCCAGCGGCGATCGAGACAATGCGAACTCGGCACGGGAACGGTCAAGACGTATGCGTGATCGAGCGGCGAGAGCGCGAGATCGCGGATCACGAATCCGTCGGGTACGGCGTCCGCCGTCACCGGAAAATAGGCCGCAGAGCGCGACGAAAACGTCGTCTTACGAAGCGTCCGGCCGTTGAGATCGACGCTGACGAATCCGCCCTTCGGCGATCCGGACACGTCCATTCCGTTTACGTAGAGATCGAGCGTACACGCTCGAACGTGGCGCAAGAGATGTCGGAACTCGTAGGTATCGACGTCCCACGACGCCCGCGCGATCTCGTGACCGAAAGCGTCGAGCGCGAGAGCGTGTCCGGGTTCCGCTTGCGAGTGGAACGTGTCGTACGCGTCGCTTCCGAATCGTTCGGTTCGCTCCACGCGTTCGTCGGTTCGGCCGGACAGTCCGGAGGCGCGGTCCGCCGAATAGAGCACGGCGTACCACGCGACGATCGCGAGCGCGAGGAGTGCGGCGCAGACGTACGCGCGCTTGACGGCGAGGCTCAACGGAAAACGCCGGCGCGGCCGAGCGATTCTTCCGAGATCAAGGCGATACGACGGATCCGCCAGCTCACGCCGTGCGTGCGGATGGAGAGGCGGCAACGCGAAAACGCGCACGCGCGCGGTGCGACCAATCGAAACCGATACCCGGCGGTCGGATAGGGCGCGAGCGTGACGTACGTCGCACCGCCGAGTGGGACGCGAAAGACGGAGCGGAACGCAGGAGCTTCGAGCGAGACGTAGGCGGTGGCTCCGCGCCGAGGTTTTTCGAAGCCATCCGCGTCCATGACGATCGACGCCGACGTGGCACGATCGAGCGTCGGGATTCGGTCGAGCGTGAACGTAGCGAATCCATCTCGCCGACTCTCGTATCCGACGAACAGCGCGGCGGACCACGGCTCGCGGATCGCATTCCAGGTCGCCGTCGCTTGCGACCCGAGCCGTTGGCTCGATTCGAGTGGCCGCGTCGCTCGGTACCAATCGCCGCGCGCTTCGCTCAAGATCCAGACGAAAGCGCCGAGCGCGACGAAGAACGCCGTCGCCGTCGCGATGCTCCTCGTGCGTCGTACGATTCGAGGAGCGATCACAAGCATGCCGCGATTTCCGTTTCGTACGCGGAAGCGGCGTCGTCCCAATCGAACGACCGCGCGCGAACGCTCGCAGCCTCGGACATGCGTGATGCCGCTCCCGGCGTCGTGAGAAACGACGTGATGATCCGCGCGAAGTCGTCGACGTGCAGGCGTTCCGCCACGATTCCGGCATCCCCGATCATCCACGCGACCGTCGGGCCCGCCAGAATCGGAATTCCGAGGGCGAGCGCCTCGGCGATCGCGACGCTGCAACCTTCGTAACGCGAAGACCCGACGAGCGCGACGCACGATCGCAGATGCCGGATCGCTTCGCGATGGTCGATAAGTCCCGTGCATTCGAGCCAAGGCGGCGCTCCGGTGCTCGGCGCCGCGATGCCGATCGCGACCAAACGGAGGTCGGGAACGGCGGCTCGTGCGGCGGCGCATGCCTCGAAAGCGATATCGAAGCCTTTTTTGTAGACGTTGGTGCCGATCCACGCGAGTCTCGGGCCGCCGCTTCCCGGCGAATCCGCCGTTTCGATCGAGGCCTGATGCGGGCGGCCGTTGGCGATCACCCGTATCTCGCGTCGCGTCGCATACGTCGTCCGCAATTCGTCGACGGTCGTCACGCTTACCGCGATGTGGCGATGCGCGGCGAGCGCGATACGCTGCAGCGCGACTTCGAGCGCCCGATAGATTCGCACCGGAATCGTCATGCGCGCGACGAGCGCCGGAATCTCGCCGGCGCGCGTTCCGTGCCACACGCAAACGGTTCTCGAGCGCGTACGACGTGCGAGCATTCGCGGCCACGCGTACTCGCCGCCGTTGACGACGACGACGTCGGCGTCGCGAGAACGCCACCAGAGTAAGACGGCCGCGACGAGATCTCCGAAAAACGGAATTCGGTTGATCCGGTCGGGCCCCGCGAACGCATGAACGCCCGCGACGTCCCACGTCGGGCGGGCGGCCGCGATACGCGGAAGCAACTCGCGCACGGCCGACTCGATCCCGCCGGCGCGATTATTTGGGAATCGAGACGTGAGGACGATCCGCGGTCTCAATCGTTGGAAGGGTCGGCGGGTTCGGCCTTCAGGCTCCGTTTCGTCGAGGCCTGAACCTCCCAGATTCCGTCGTTCTTGCCGACGGCGCGGTAGGCGCGAAGGGTCTTCGCTCGGACTTGTTCCGCGACCCACGAAGCGAATCCCGACGGATCGCGAACGCCCGCGGCGCCGAGGGCGCGAAGGTAATCGACGAAGCGGGGTTCGTCCTCCGGTAGGAGCAAACCCATCGCGCGCAATTGCGCGTAGCCGGCATCGGCTCGTTGCCGTTGTGCCGCGAAATCGAACGCATTCGAGGCTTCCGAGTACGCGCAAATCGCGCTCGGGACGTAACGAGCCACGAATCCGGATCGAGCGGCGCGACAGGCGAGAAACGCGTCGTTTGCGATGATGTCGGATCGAACCGCCGCCGCGAGAAACCAATCGCGACGCGCGGCGAAGAATCGGCCGATCGTCGAGTCGCGGACGCGACCGAGGGCGCGTAGCCGGTGTAACGCCTCGGCCCGAAACCTCGCGGCCGCCCATCGCGCGGAAACGCGATCGGCCGCGACGCGTCCGCTCGCGAGCACGACGTCCACGTCGCATTCCACGGTTCGAAAGAGTTTGGTGATGGCACCGGGTTGCGGCAACGAATCCGCATCGACGAAGCAGAGGGTGGAACCATCGGTCGCGAGCGCCGCCGCGGTCCTCCATGCGGCGAGTTGTCCGCTTCGTTCCGGGGCCGTCACGACGCGCACCTTCGAGAATCGTTCGGCATAGCGTTCGAGAATTCGCGGCGAATCGTCCGAACTGCGATCGTCGACGGCGACCACGGCATCGAGGCCGTCCTCGACCAACAGCGCGTCGAGCAACGCCGCAAGATTGGCCTCTTCGTTGTAGACGGGAACGATCACGAAACGACGTGCGAGATCGCTCACGAGCTTGCGAGCGCGCCGAGGATCGAATCGGCCGTGCGATCCCACGAAAACGATTCGGCACGCTCGAGCGCACCGCGCCCGAGTCGTTCACGCCGTTCGGGATCGACGAGCAACTCCGCCAGAGCCGGAGCGAGATGCGAGCAGTCGTCGACGAGGATCCCGCTACGCCCGTGCACGACGGCCTCGCGGACGCCGGGAACGGATACGGCAACCGTCGGTGTCCCGCACGCCGCCGCCTCGACGATCGTCAATCCCCAGCCTTCCATTTCCGATGCCATGACGAATATCCACGATCCGGCCAAAAGGTCGCGCTTACGCGCTTCGTCGACGAATCCTTCGAAACGAACGGCTCGCGCGATCCCCAACGTTTCGGCGAGGATCCGTAGCTCGTGCTCTTGGTCTCCGCTTCCGGCGATCGTGAGGGTCGCCGACGGAACACGTTCGCGGACGCTCGCGAATGCTCGGAGCACGACATCGATGCGTTTGTATTTCTTGAGCCGACCCACATACACCATCGACGGTTCGGGCGTTTTCGGTCCCGGGACCAAACGTGCGTCGTAGCCGCTATACGCGAGATCGATCCTCTCGGACGGCACGCCGATGTCGACGAGCTCTCGCCGCGTGTCGTCGGAGATCGCGACGAATCGAGATGCTCGATACGCTATCGGCATCGCGACGGCTTCGATCCATCGGAAGACGCTCGAGATCGGGAAGGGTAGGTGCTTCTCGAAAACGCGTTGGTGAACGTGGAAGATGAGACAAACCTTACGTCGCGTCGTAAAGAGCGGCGAGAAGAACGGGATTCCGTTCTCCGCATCGACGATGAAGTCGAATCGGTTTCGAAGATGTCGGACGTAATGCCACGGAAGCCGTGCGTAGACCGAAACGCGCGAACCCACGCGCGTGATCTCGATACCGTCGATAGTCTCCGACGGGACGGCCCCGCGGAATCCGGCGGTGAGCCAGTGGACGCTATGACCGCCGAGCACGAATCGTCGCGCGACCTCGAAAAGATAACGTTCCGCGCCCCCGGCTTCGGGATGTTTCGGATCGCGCCAGTTCATGATGAGAATTTTTTTCGCACCGATCGGGTCGGTCACGATCACCGCTTCACGGCGATACGCCCGGTGTAATCGGTACGGCCGAGAAACAACGAGACGTCGTGTTCGGCGATGTACTCGTCGACCGCTTTTCTCGCGCCGCTCCAATGGCCGTAATCGTCGACGATCACGATGCCGCCGGGTACGACGCGCGGAAAGAGATGATGGAGTTCGTGTTTGGTCGACGCGTACCAATCCGTATCGAGGCGCAGGATCGCGATCCGTTCCGGCACGGTCGCGGGGATCGTCTCCTCGACCGTGCCCTCGACGAAATGGATGCGCGACGGATCGTATCCGACGGATTCGACGTTTCGTCTGACGTCGGCTAACGATGCGTAGCACCAAATCGAGTTCGGATCCGTACGCTCCGTTCGAGCCAGGAGCGTCGCGGCGACCTCGCCGTGCAGGCTACGATCCTCCGCCGTCGGTTCCGACATTCCCGCGAAGGTGTCGTACAGGTAGACGTGGCGCTCCGTGTCGCCGGCGTCGCGTAAGGTGCGGAGCATCGCCATGACCATACCGCCGCGCCACACGCCGCACTCCACGATGTCTCCGGGAATGCGGTCGCGGACGACGTATCGCACCGCGTCGCATGCCGCAGCTACGCGCTCCGGAGACGTAGCGGTGAAGGTTCTGACGGTGCGTACGGTGGCGCGCGTCGCTTCGTCGAAATCCTCGGGAAGCAGTCCGCGTGTCAAGAACGTAGCCGTCCGACGTCGCAGGCGATTCCAAACCGGTTCAGGCATCGGCCGACTCGTTCGACGACAAGCGAGACGGCTCATCGAAACTCGCAGATGCGGGCGACGAGTCGGCGCATCGCGAAATTGGACGTACGCCCGTGCTCATCGACGAATCCACCATCAGCGAAGTCCTCGCGCGGACCGATATCGGCTCGTTCATCGGAACCTACGTCCAATTGACGAAGCGCGGGACGAGCCTCGTCGGGCTCTGTCCGTTTCACGGTGAGAAGACGCCGTCGTTCTACGTCCATCCCGATCGCGGGTTCTTCAAGTGCTTCGGGTGCGGGAAGGCGGGCGACGCGATCCGGTTCGTTCGCGAACTCGAGAACCTCACGTTCCCCGACGCCGTCCGCGCGCTCGCGCGACGCGCGGGTGTGGAAGTCGAAGCCGAGACGCCCGCCGCCGCGCGCGTGCGCGGCGAGAAAGAGCTCATCTACGCGGCGAACGAGTTCGCCGTCTCGTACTTCACGCGGATGCTCCGCGCGCCGCAGGGCGAGCCCGCGCGCGCGTACCTCGCGAAACGCGGCTTCACGTCCGCCACGATCGAGGCGTTCAAGCTCGGCTTCGCGCCGCCCGGGTGGCAGGGACTCACGGACGAACTCCGCGCGAACGGCTTCGATCTCGCGATCGCGGAGAAAGCGGGGCTCGTCAAACCCGGCCAGCGCGGGCCGTACGACGTCTATCGCGATCGCGTGATCGTCCCGACGTATGCGACGACGGGCGAGCCCGTCGCCTTCGGCGGTCGCGCGCTCGACGATTCGGAACCGAAGTATCTCAACACGTCCACGACGCCCGTCTACACGAAAGGGCGCGGGCTCTTCGCGCTCGGTGTCGCGCGCCGGGCGGCGGCCGCGCGTGAGGCGTTGATCGTCGTCGAAGGCTATCTCGATTGCATCGCGCTCCACCAAGCGGGGTTCGCGCATACGGTCGCATCGCTCGGAACCTCGTTCACGCCCGAACAGGCGGCCGAACTCCGCAAGTACGCCGAGCGGATCTTTCTCTGTTTCGACGGCGACGCGGCGGGGCTCGCGGCGACGGTCAAGGCCGTCGGCCTGCTCGAGAAGGCCGGATGCGCCGCCTACGTCGTGCGCCTCCCGCCGGGCGACGATCCCGATTCGTACGTGAAAGCGCCGGGCGGCGCCGAGGCGTTCGCCGCCCGTCTCGCGGAGGCACTCGAAAGCGGAAGCGGCGCGCAATTCGTGCTCGATCGCGAGGTCGACCGGCTCCTCGAACTCCGCCTCCCGCCCGCGAAATCGGTCGCGGCGGTCAACGCGTTTCTCGCGGAACGCCGCCCCGAGGAGCGCGATCGGCTGCTCGTCCACGCGGCCGCGCGACTCGGCGTGCCGGTCAACGATTTCCGCAACGCCTTCGGCGCCGACCGCGCGAATTTCGCGCCCCGCATCGCCGTCGGCGGCGGATCGCGCGTGGGCCACATCGCGCCGATGGCGGAACGGCCGTCCTTCGAGCGCGAGGTGCTCGCCGCGCTCGTCGACGAGCCCGCACTCGTCGCGCTCTACGCGGACGCGATCCCGCTCGAACTCTTTCGCGACGCGCGATATCGTGAAATTTATCGCGTCTTGCGCGATCGACGGACGGAACTTTTGCTCGCGGCCGACGTCTTCTCCGCGTTCGCGGGCGACACGGCGTCGATGGAACTCTTAGCGACGCTCCAACGTCCGGATCGGTCGTCGCAGATCCGCTTTCCGGATTCCACGGCGCGCCGGGCGCATCTCGACCGAGCCATCGAGGGTCTCACGGAAAGCCGCCTCGAGTCGCGAAGGCAGGAGCTTACCGCGGCCGAAGATGCTGCGTTCGCCGCGGGGCTCGCCCTCGCGCAACCCGAAAAGGACGAATTGATCCACATACGCCGAGAGCTCGAGGAACGTCGCCGACGTCGCCTCGGGACGCGCTGACGGTCGCCGACGACGACGATCCGCAAGCGCACACGACCCACGGAAGCCCGATTATCGAAGAGAGGAGGTGAGAGAAACCATCATGGCCCGCAAAAAAACATCGACCGCCGCCGCGAACGATAACGGCGCTCCCGCGCTGCCGCTCGAGGAGCAGATCAAACGTTTGATCGAGCGCGGTAAGAAGCGTGGGACGTTGACGTACGAAGAGATCAACGCGATCTTCGAAAACGTCGAGGACGTCAATCCCGAACGCATCGACGAACTCTTCGAAGAGATCGCGACGCTCGGCATCGAGGTCGTCGAAGAACAGAAAGCCGAGAAGCCGTCGACGGACGAGAGCTCGTCCGATTCTTCCGAAAACGTCCCCGCCGGGCTCTCGCTCGACGATCCCGTCCGCATGTACCTCAAAGAGATCGGCCGCGTCCCGCTCCTCTCGATGGACGAAGAGAAGCAGTACGCGATGGCGATCGAAGCGGGCGAACTCGAATCGCAGAAGAACGGCACCGCGCAGAATCGCGTCGTCGAAGGCGGTTTCGAAGCGAAGCGCAAGCTGACCGAGGCGAATCTCCGTCTCGTCGTTTCGATCGCGAAGAAGTACGTCGGTCGCGGCATGCTGTTTCTCGACCTCATCCAAGAGGGGAATCTCGGACTCATCCGCGCGGTCGAAAAATTCGATTATCGCAAGGGTTACAAGTTCTCGACGTACGCGACGTGGTGGATCCGTCAGGCGATCACGCGCGCGCTCGCCGATCAGGCGCGCACGATCCGCATCCCCGTGCACATGGTCGAGACGATCAATCGCCTCATCAAGATCTCTCGCCAACTGCTTCAGGAATTCGGACGCGATCCGACGGTCGAGGAGATCGCGCACGAGATGGGGCTCACGCCCGAAAAGGTCCGCGAGGTCATCAAGATCTCGCAGGAACCGATCTCGCTCGAAACGCCGATCGGCGAAGAAGAAGATTCGCATCTCGGCGATTTCATCGAAGACCAAGAGGCGATCGCCCCGGCCGAGGCCGCGTCCGTCATGCTCCTCAAAGAGAAGATGGCCGACGTCCTCAAGAACCTCACCGACCGCGAGCGCAAGGTGCTCGTACTCCGGTTCGGTCTCGAAGACGGCCACCAACGGACGCTCGAGGAAGTCGGTCAGGAGTTCGGCGTCACGCGCGAACGGATCCGACAGATCGAAGCGAAAGCGCTCCGCAAGCTGCGCCACCCGTCTCGCGGCAAGGCCCTCAAAGATTATTGGTCGAGCGAATAACCCGACCGACGATCCTCGAAAACGCCCGCGGCGCTCGCTCCGCGGGCGTCGTTACATCCCGGGCATCGCGGCGTGCGCCGACGGTTTGACGTTCGGATTCTTTTCGGCGAAGGCGCCGTCGGGATTCGGGATCACCCACACGGCCGCGTCCCAGACCTGCGGAAACGCGAAGACGAACGTGACGTCCGAAGCCGACTTCGCGGCGCCGGCCTTCACGACGTCTGCGGGTTTGGGATCGGTCGGATCGCCGCCGACGGCCGCGATCTTTTTCGCGCCGAAGTCGCCGTAGGTCGTCGTCCCGTTCGGGCCGACGAGTCCGTAATGATCGTGCAGACCGAAGTGCTGCCACCGATCGGCGGAAAACCCGAATTGCGCTTTCGGCGGGTCCGACTTCGACGTCGCGGGGACCGAGAAATCGGCGCCGATGAGCCGTCCCTGCGCGTCGTACCAGAGCTGGCTAGGGTGCTTGAGATCGGCGCTCGTCCACACGTGATTCGCGTAGCTGATCGCGCCCGTGTCGTCCTCGTCCGTGTATCGGAGGTAGCCGGCCGCGACGGCCGAGGCGGTCGTGGGAAAGCGTTTCGCGAGATCGGCCGCGAGCGACGCGACGAGCGGCGCTTCGGTCGCGTTCGGCTTCCCCGACGCGTCGGCGGCG
>CAZZXB010000018.1:3692-5835 GCA_964658025.1 uncultured Janthinobacterium sp. | reverse complement strand
CGACGCGACGAGCGGCGCTTCGGTCGCGTTCGGCTTCCCCGACGCGTCGGCGGCGAACGTCGCGGCCGGAAAGACCGCGAGCGAGGTGAGGGCGAGCAGGCTCGCGAGCGTTCGTTTCATGACCTCAAGTGTGCCCCACGCAACGGACGCCTCCCTACCGATCGCCCGTTACGGCGACGACGTCGTCGTCGGTCCGGGCGACGGCGACTGGGGTGCGGCGCTCGCGGGGGATCCGCTCGCCCCGGCCGAGCTCGGCGAAGCAGGTGCCGCGGTCGGCGTCGAGGCCGCCGAGGTCGGTGACGTCGAGGCCGACGCCGCGGAAGGCGACGGCGCTCCGGAGGGTGTCGGCGCCGCGGACGACTGCGGCCGTGGGGGCAGCGTCGAGCGACCTTTCGGGAGCGGGCGCGGCGTCGCGGGGGCGGGCGTGTAGAGCGGCGACGGCGTCAGGTCGGAGTGCGGTTGGTCGAAGTTGCTGGCGAAGGGTGCGGGCGTCTCGATCGCGAGCTTCGCGGGATTCGATGCGTCGAGCGTCGCGGCGACTTGCGCGCGCAGCACGCTCCCCGTCGGCAGCACGAGTTGCCGTCCCGGTCGGAAGATCTGATAGATCGCGTGGTACGGGATGAAGATGTCGGCGACTTGATCCGTCGTGCTCCGCGTCGCGAGTTCGCCCGCCGTCCGGCCCACGGTCAGGTATTCGTGAAACGCGTGCAGCGGGAGGTCGAGCCCCTGGCCCGGGATCGCGAAGGGCTCGAGGTAGATCTGAACGGCGCCGTCCACGTCGCCCGAGCCCGCCTTGCTCGTGGTCACGACGTCGAGCGTCGCGGGAGCGCCCGCGGGGACGACGGTACGTCCGTTCAAGACGAGCGCGTCGCGCAGGTGCATCGGCACGTGCGTGCCCGGTTTCGTCGACCCCGAGTTGATCTTTTCGTCGAGGACGAAATAGAGCGTCGAACCCTCGGGAAGCGTGGAGCCCGCGGGCGGCGGGAGCGGCGGCGGCGTCGGAACGTCGCGGCGCCGCTCGCCGATCGGCGGAGCGGGGACGGGGATCGCGAGGGCTTGCGTGACGGCGACGACGAGCATCGCGGCGAGCAGCGCGCAGACGATCCCGCCCTGCGGGACGCGAAGTGGGCTAGGAGGCCTTTTTCGCGGCCTCTTGAGCGGCGAGAGCAGCGGCAGCTTTCTTCCCCTCTTCGATCAATTGTTTGACTTTTTGACCGCCCTTTTGGCCGATCTCTTCGTAGAACGCGGCGCCGTAACGATCGCGCGTCGCCTCGCCGCCTTTCTTTCCGCCTTTTTTCCCGATCTGTTCGTAGAATTCATGGCCGTGCGCGAGTTTCGTCGCCTCGCCGCCCTTGCGCCCGATCGCTTCGTAGAATTCGGGCCCGTACTTGCGTTTGACCGTCTCGCCGCCTTTTTGGCCGGCCTCGCGAACCGTCATTCCGCCGCCCGTTTTGGGCTTGTCGTCAGTCATGAGTAAGGAGTGCCTCCTCGCGTTGCGAACGTGCCCGACGATGCGAGGGTCGTTCGACCGTCCCGCACCCGGTTACGAATCTAACGGTCGAGCCGACCGTTCGGTTGGGTCCGAGACCAAAAAAAACCGAGCTTTCGCCCGAGTCGTTTTCGGTGCGATTCTGTACGCCGTCGCGCTGACGCGCGGCGACGCGGCGAGCGACGTGCGCGCGCGAATCGAGGCGCTCGAACTCCAGCGGCGCTACGAACCGTCGCTCGCGGCCGATCTCGCCGGATCCGATCCGCACGTCGCGGCGCGTGCGGCGCTCGCGATCGGTCGGATCGGTTCCACGCGCGGGATCGCGCCGTTACGGACGGCGCTCGGCACCGCGGATCCCACGGTCCGCGCGATGGCGGCGTACGGGCTCGGGCTCCTCGCCGATCCGTCGTCGCTCGGCGACGAAGTGCGGCTCGCCCGCGTCGATCCGAATTCCGCGGTGCGTTACGCCGCGGTCGATGCGATCGGCCGGATCGTTTGGAGCCATACCGATGCCGTCGCGCGCGACGCGCAACTGCGCGCGACCTATCGCGAGAACCCGCGCGCGCTCGCGCTCGCGGTAGACATCGAACGCCGCAGCGTCGAAGCGCAGCGGCATGAGTGAGATCGACGCGTTTCCGTCCGGCGCGCCCGTCG
>CAZZXB010000018.1:0-3682 GCA_964658025.1 uncultured Janthinobacterium sp. | reverse complement strand
CGCTGGCCATGCTCAACCTGCGCTACGACACGCCCGCCGCGCGCGACGCCGCGCGTTCCGATCCCGACGCCGTCGTGCGCGCCCACGCGGCCGCGTCGCTCGAGGCCTTCTCCGCGCGCTCGTTCGGGGCCGTCGTCGCGCGCGATCTCGCGGCGATCGCCGAACGCGATCGGGCATCCGCGGTCCGCTGGCACGCGATGTGGGCGCTCTTCCGCGGGTACGCGCGCCTCGCCGATCCCGCGCTCCTCCGGCGCGGCCTGCACGATCCGGACGAACTCTACCGCATCGAGACCGTACGCGCGTGGAATCGTCGCGGCGCTCCGCCGCTCGCCGAGATGCGGCGGCTCTCGATGTCGGATCCTTCGTGGCGCGTCCGCTTCGAGGCGCGCGAAACGTTGCGTCGCGCGCGCGGACTCCCCGCGACCGAGCACCTCACCGCGATGCCGCCCCACATGAACCTGCCGCCGCTCGGACCGGCGGGCACGGGTGGGGCACCCGCGCCGGCCGGGCCGATCGGAAACAAGACGAAGCTCGCGCCGCCGCGGCTCGAGACGCTCTCGACCGCCCTTCCGTTTCCGCGGACGGCCGCCGAGATGGACGCGCCCGCTCCGGGCCCGCATCCGCGCGTGCTCTTGCGCACGACGCGCGGCGACGTCGTGCTACGCCTCTATCCCGAATGGGCGCCGGAGACGGTCGCGAATTTCACGGCGCTCGCGCGGCGCGGGTATTTCGATCGGAACCGCTGGTTCCGGATCGTCCCGGATTTCGTCGACCAGACGGGCGATCCGCACGACGACGGCAACGGCGATGCGGGCTACGCGATCGGCGCGGAGCTCAATCCGATCGAGCAACGCGCCTTCGTCGTCGCGATGGGGCTCGACTACGCCGGAAAGCGCGCGAAGCGGGACTCGGCGGGGACGCAGTTCTACGTCACGCTCTCGCCGCAACTCCATCTCGACCGCGACTTCAGCGTGTTCGGCGAGGTGGAACGCGGCGCGGACGTGCTCGCGAACCTGGTCGAACGCGATCGCATCCTCGTCGCGCGTCCGATCGCGCCCGATTAGCGCGACGACGCGTCAGCGCGAGACGAGCGATCGGAGCGCGAACACCACGTTCTCGCGGCGTTCGGTGATGCGGCGGTAGAAATACCCCGCCCAGTGCGTGCCGAACGGCACGTAGACGCGCACGTTGTACCCCTCGGCCGCGAGCGACCGCTGGAGCTCGGGGCGTACGCCGTAGAGCAGTTGGAATTCGAAGCGGTCCTTGCCGATCTCGTGTTGCGCCGCGTACGACTTCACCGCGTCGATGATCCGCTCGTCGTGCGTCGCGATCCCGGGATAGGTCCCGCGTGAGAGCAGCGCTTCGGCCATGCGCAGGTAGGCGCGCCGGATCGACGGCATGTCGTGGATCGCGACGCCTTCGGGCTCCGCGTACGCGCCCTTGCAGAGCCGGACGCGCGCGCCGAGGGCGATCGCCCGCTCGACGTCCGAGGGCGAACGCCGCAGGTACGCTTGGATCACGGGACCGACGTTCGGATACGTCGCGAAGGCGGTCTCGAAGATCCGGAGCGTGGCCTCGGTGAGCGACGAGCTCTCCATGTCGATCCGCACGAACGGATCGGCGAGCGAGCGCGCGCGGGCGAGGATCTCGCCGAGATGACGCGCGCAGCGCCCTTCGTCGACGAGGAGGCCGAGCGCGGTGAGTTTGAGCGAGACGTTACTGCGCAGCTTCGCGCGCTCGATCTTTCCCAGCATGTCGAGATAGGCGTCTCGGGTACGCTCCGCTTCGCGGACGTCGGTCACGTCTTCGCCGAGAAAATCGAGCGTCGTCGAGAGCCCGTCGGCGTTGAGTTCGCGCACCGTTTCGAGCGCCGAATCGATCGTATCCCCCGCGACGAATCGCTTCGCTAAAAAAAAGAATCGCGCCGTCAGCGCGTTATTGTTCACGAGAAAACGATCGACCACGGCCATGATCTCGAATTTTCGACGGTCCGGCGAGGCGGCCTCCGGCGCGCTCCGGCCCGACCGGATGCAAAGAATCGGCAATTGTGAGGGCGGGTCCGTAGGCCCCCGACGCCGGAGTGCGAAGGTGCCTAACGTGTCCGATCCCGAGAAGTCTTCGGAACGAACGAAACGCGTGCTCGTCGCGGACGACGATGCCGCGGTAGCGGCGTTGCTCCGGACCGTGCTCTCCGAGATCGCGGACGTCACCGTCGTCGGTGACGCGGAGTCCGCGCTCGCGTTGCTCGCGGCCGAATCGCCGTACGACGCGATCATCTCGGATTTCATGCTCCCGGGGATCGACGGCGTCGAATTCGTCCAGCGCATCCGAAACGACGAGCAGAGCACGCGCGTCCCGATCCTGATGATCAGCGGGCACGGCGCCGGGCACGTCTCGGCGCGGGCGCGAGAGGCCGGGGCCGACGAATTCCTCGACAAACCGTTCCGGCTCGAGGACCTGCGCGCCGTGGTCGCGGGGATGCTCCGCGTCCCGCGCGTCCGTTTCGCGTAGGTCGCGCTCGAACGATCCGCGACGCGCCGACCGGTTGCGTGCGGACGTCCGGGGGCTTTCGGCGACCGGCTAAAAGTCTCTCGATGCCGCGCGACGTACCTATCGCGCGATGATCGCAGTTGTCGCCGGCGTCACGCTGATCGCTCTTTCGCTCGCGCTCGACGTGTTCGCGGTGAGCGTCGGCGTCGGCGTCGGCGGGGTGGAGCGTCTCGCGAAGTTTCGGATCGGCGCGTCGTTCGCGACGGCGGAGGTCGCGATGAACGCGACGGGAGCGCTGCTCGGGAGCCTCGTCGGACGCGCGGTCGGCGACGTCGCCGGATACTTCGGCGATGCGGCGCTCGTCGGCGTCGGCATCTACACGATCGTCGAAGCCGCGCGCGAGCGTCAGGAAAAATTCGACCTCTCGCGGGGCTTCGGGCTCTTGCTCGCGTCGCTCTCGATCAGCCTCGATTCGCTCGGCATCGGGTTCTCGATCGTGTACATCCGCGTCCCGATCGTCGTCACGCTCGTCGCGATCGCGTGCGCGTCGGTCATCGCGACGACCCTCGGGCTCTGGCTCGGCGCGCGTTTGGGAGCCGCGGCGGGCGAGCGCGCCGCGGTGCTCGCGGGGATCGTCCTCGTCCTCACCGGGCTCGCGTTCGCCGGGCTCAAATACTTCAAGATCGGATGAGCGAGCCGCGCCGCGTCGCGCTCGACGTCGGCGGCGCGCTCGCCGCGCTCGCCGCGGGGATCGGCGCGCGCTCGCTCGCCGTCGTCGGCGTGGGCAAGAACGCGGGAAAATCGGTCGCGATCGGAGCGATCGCGGAGGCGCTCTCGCGGGCGGGAACGCCCTACGGACTCTGCTCGATCGGGCGCGACGGCGAAGCGAGCGACGCGTTCGACGGGGCGCCGAAACCGCGCCACGTCGTGGCGCCGGGGACCGTGTTCGCGACGGCACGAGCGCTCGTTCCCGCGACGCCCGCCGTCGAGATCGTCGCGGTCCGCGAGGAACGTAGCGCGATCGGTCCGATCGTCGTCGCGCGCGCCCGCACGCGCGCGACGGTCGAGATCGTCGGGCCGCCGAGCGCGTCGGCGTTACGGCGCATCGTGCGCGCCCTTGCCGCACGCGTCCCGTTCGTTCTCGTCGACGGGGCGATCGATCGCATCGCGGCGTTGCGCGACGGCGACGACG
>CAZZXB010000017.1:0-30486 GCA_964658025.1 uncultured Janthinobacterium sp. | reverse complement strand
CGGCCGACACCCCGATACCGCAGCCCCGCCGCAGTCATGGCATCGATATCCAGTACGTTTCTTCCATCGACGACGATTTTCTCCCGGAGTCGATGTGCGAGCGCCCAGGGGTCGACGCTCGAAAATTCGGGCCACTCCGTGAGGACGAGGAGGGCATCGGCCTCGGCCGCTTCGAGGGCGGTCGCGGCGTGGGTGCAAGGAAGGTTGACGGTCGATCCGTCGATCGCCGGGTCGTACGCCACGACCTCGGCGCCGCGGGCGGCGAGTTCCTCGACGATCCGGACCGCGAGCGAGTCGCGGACGTCGTCGGTGCCGGCTTTGAACGCGAGACCCCAGACGCCGATCCGGCTGCCCTGAATCGAGCCGCCGAGTTCCTCGACGAGCGTCTCGACGATGCGCTGCGGCTGACGGTCGTTCACCTTGAGCGTCGCGCTCAGGAGCTCCGACTTCGCGTTCGCGTTCTTCGAGATGTAGATGAGGCTCTTGAGATCTTTCTCGAAGCAGGGTCCGCCGAAGCCGATCCCGGGCTGGAGAAACATCCGGCCGATACGCCGGTCGTAACCGACCGCGTCGAGGACGTCGAGCGCGTTGGCGCCGAGATCGTCGCACAGATTCGCGACCTCGTTCGCGAAGCTGATCTTCATCGCGAGGAACGCGTTGGACATGCCCTTCGCGAGCTCGGCGTTGCGGAGCGACATCACGAGCACGGGCTTGCCGAGATGCGAGAAGAGATCGACGTAGCGCGACGCGGCCGCTTGCGACTCGGCGCCGACGACGATGCGATCGGGATTGAGGAAGTCGTGAACCGCGCTTCCCTCGCGCAAGAACTCCGGCGCGAACACGACGTGCGCGCGGCCGCGGAGTTGGTCCGCGACCCACTCGGACGTACCGGGCGGGACCGTCGAACGGAGGACGACGGTCGCTCCGTGGAGGTCCATGCTGCGCAACATTCCGACGACGCTCTCGACGGCCGAGATGTCGGCCGATCCGTCGGGCCGCGCCGGCGTGCCGACGGCGATGACGATCACCTCGGAGCCGTCGACCGCGGTCGCGAAATCGGAGACGAACTCGATGCGTTCGTTCTTGAGATGACGGGCGAGCGATTCCGTGATACCGGCTTCCCGATACGGCGTGACCCCGCGCTGCAATTGTTCGATGCGTTCCGTCATGATGTCGAAGCCGACGATCGAATGTCCGAATTCCGCGAATCCGATGGCGCAGGCCATTCCAACGTAGCCGGTTCCGACGATGGCGATTTTCTTCGTCTTGCGTACGGTATCCATGTCGTTCAGTAAGCTCCTTGAGATGAAAACACTGCACCGATGGTCTTGAAAAGAATCGTACCGTCGGTCACGGGCGACGCTTTCGCAATGTATTCGAGATCGTGAACCGTCGCTTCGGGGCGGTCGAGCGGGACGTGCGAACGGCAGCGGATCTGCCAGAAACACGTGATGCCGGGCTTTGCGAGAAGACGGAGATTCTGCCACGGCTCGTAGCCGCGGACGAGGAACGGTTGTTCCGGACGCGGGCCCACGAGCGCCATCGTTCCGTTGAGCACGTTGACGAGTTGCGGGAGTTCGTCGATCGAGGTCTTGCGTAAGAAGGCGCCGACGCTCGTGACGCGCGGATCGCGTTTCGACGTGGGCGACGGCGCGTCGCCGCACAGATCCATCCGCATCGTGCGCAGCTTGTAGACGTCGAAGAGTTTGCCGAAGCGTCCGACGCGACGTTGTTTGAAGACGATCGGACCGCCGTCTTCGAGCTTGATCGCGAGCGCGGCGGCCGCGAGGATCGGCGCGGCCGTTACGAGCGCGGCCGAAGCGACGACGAGATCGGCGACGCGCATGATCGCGTTGTACGTCGGCCGCTCGCTGAAGGCGAAACTCGCGGGAGCGACGCTCGCTTCGGACGCTCGCACCTTAGAGGTACCGCAGATTCGTCGCGGCGACGAGACCCGCGAAGACTTGCGAGAAGTCGATCTTGTGACCCTCGGGGACGAAGACGGTGTCGCCGTCGGCGAGTTCGGGATTCGCGCTCTGCGCGCCGTGTGTGAGCTTCGTCACGTCGTACATCTGCTGCACGCCGTCGTGCACGACGCTGACGTGTTTGATGTCGCCCCACTTCGTGGGACCGCCCGCGTAGTACAGCGCGCTCAGCAACGTCTTGTCGCCGGCGAGCGATACGTCGCCCGGCTTCTCCACCATGCCGACGACGCCGATGCGTGCCGCGTGCGGGACGTAGACCACATCGCCCGGTTTCGCCGGCGCCGAGTACTCGGGACTCGAAGAGGTGATCCGCTTCTCGGTACCGTCGCGTTGCAGCATGAACGAGATCGACGACGACGTTCCGTTCGTTCCGCCGGCCTGACGGAGCGCGTTGGAGAGCGGTTCGTCCGAATCGAGATGCGCGACGGTCGGCTCCGCGACTTCGCCGCGAACGGCGACCGGGATCGGCTTCGAGCGGAGTTCGATCGTATCGTCGGGCTGGAGGATCGGACCGGGTTGACCCTGCGCGATCAGATTCTGCGCGTCGATCGGCGCGAGTCGGACGCCGTCGCGTTCGATGACGACGCGGCGGAGATCGACGCTTCCGTACTGGAAGTTGTGCGCCGAGACGACGGTCGGGCTGTTCGAGGAAACCGTCGGTGCCGCGGGAGCCCCGGCCGCGCCGCCGCCCGCTCCGGCGGGACCGCCGGACTGAATCTGCGAGAGCGCGCCCGTGAGCGTCTCGCCCGGCGTGTACGGGTACGTTCCGCCGGGACCGCCCGCTACGAACAGATTCTGTCCCTGCGAGAGGATCTGGATGTCGACGGCGGGGTGACGCACGTACGGCGCGAGGCGCGTCTGCACGCGCGTCGCGACCTGCTGCGGCGTCGCGTCGCTCGCATCGACGAGACCCGCGAGCGGAACCGTGATCCGTCCGGTCGAGTCGACGGTGGTAGAAGTTACGGCCAATTCGGGATGGTTGTAGACGGTGACGCCGACCTTATCGCCGGGATGCAACGTCGTCGTCGCGTTGCTCGTCGTGAACGACGTCGCGAGGGCGGCCGAGCTCAAGCTCAGCATCTGCACCGCGATCATCGACGAGATAAGTTTTCGCAATTCGACCTCCGTTGCTATGGTTACGACATTTCGGCGCCCGTCGTTTCGGTCCGCATCCGCAGAACCGACTTCCGTCTCGTGTGCAGTAGCAAACCACGGGACACTTTCACCGGACAAGGGCCTTAAGACGCACCCAAAATCACCGTACGGTGCACGCGAAGGGAACGTCGAATGAGCCAAATGTAACCTAATGACGGGTCGCGGCGCAACGTATATAGTCGAAGATTCGAGTGCCGCGCGAACGTGAAAGACCGGAAATCTAGCACCTCCGCGCGCGTCCCGTACGCGCGAAAATTATCTCCGCTTTTCCAAACGTTTACCGTCCGCTCGCAGGCGTCCCATCCCATAAATCCCGGGGTTGCGAACGATCGAGATCGTTAAAGATTTAATTAAGATACTTAACTCCTAATAAATCCGTCCGTTCCGGAACTTAGGTGTCGCCGCGCACGCGCGAACACGTCTCCGCCGCATACGTCGCCCACGAGCGATCGTGAAGCGCTTGAAAGTCGCGACGGAACACGAAGTCGTCGAGATACGTGAAGACGAGTCGGACCGATTGTTGCCGCCCGCTGTCGACTTGCTCGCCGCGAAAGATCCATTTGTCCGTCGTCCAACGAGGCGCCGTCGCCGAGAACGTTCCCTCGCCGATCGACACGGTCCACATCCCGCTCGGTGCGTCGAAGCGGTACGACTCGCGCAAGCGGTAGGAGCGCCCGTTCCGCAGCGTGAGGAGGTCGAGCATTTCGATCGCGCCGCCGTCGCCCGACCGGTTGTAGACCTGCGTTTCCGTACTCCCCGCGATCGTCTCGCAACGCCACGGCGAGCCCGAGACGAGCAGCGCCGCGCGATCGCGTAAACTCGTGCCGCGGAGCGGCGGGGTCGGCGTGGGGATCGGCGTGATGCGGATCGTCTGGGTCGGCGTGGGGGTCGGGGTGGGCTCGGCGGTCGGCGTCGCCGTCGGTTCGGGAGTCGGAGTCGGAGTCGCGGTCGGCTCCGGGGTCGGCGTCGCGCGTCCGCGGGGACGGCCGGGTGCGACGGAAGCGCCGTGGCCGCGACGGGCGCCGTCGTCGGCGAGGCGACGGGTTCCGGTCCGGGCGAGGGGCCGGCGCCGGGCGAAGCGATCGGAGCGGGCGTCGCGCGGGCGAGCGAAACGGGTGCGCCCGCGAGAACGCCCGGCACGGGCGTCGCTGCGGGACCTCCGGACGGAGCGCCCGACGCGACGAGGAGCGCGATGACGGTCGCGAGCATGGGCGACTACTTGCGTCGCCCTGCCGAGGCTCCTCCGAGCAGGGGAGGACGCTCCCGTACGCGGAGCGAGCCCGTCATGCACCGCACCTTCTCGCTCGGTCTCGCCGCCCTCGTCGCCGCCGCCGCGGTCCCCGCATCGGCGCAGATGGCCCCGGGCGACACCGGCGCCGGAACGAAGCTCGGCCTCGCGGCGCGCAACGGTTCGGGACAGGTCGGTTCGGTGACGCTCGAACCGCACGGCGAGCGCGCGACGCTCGTCGCGCTCCGCATCTTTTCGGTCCCGCCGGGACGTCGCGAGCGCGCGCACGTCCATCGCGGCGACTGCGACGGGGATCCCGCGGCGCCGAGTACCTTCGCGCTCGCGCCGGTCGCGGACGGCGTGTCCCGGACCGTCGTCGCGCTCCCGGAAGATCGACTCCTCTCGGGAAATTACGCGGTCGACGTCCACGGCGCGGGCCGCGGCTCGCCGCTCGTCTCCTGCGGCACGCTCTACCGCTAGCGCTTCCGTCCGCGGGCCGCGGCTCGCGGAGCGACGGCCGGATTTTCCTCGCCGCAAGGGGCGAAACGCGCGGGATCGCAAAAGCCACGCGAGGCGGCGATGCGCGACGCAACGACGGCGGAGATACGCCGAGCGACCGTCGCGCGGTCCCGCAGATGGAACACGAACGTGTCTGAACCCCTCGATCCGACCGCGGCGTCGAATCCCGCCTTCTCGCGCGCGACGTTCGCGCGCATCTCCGCGGGCGTCGCGGGCGCGCTCGGAACCGTCGGCGCCGCGGGAGCGTACGGCAAGCCGCATCCGCCGATCGTCCCGGAAGACGACGCGTCGATCGACGCGTCGCGACCGGCGCTGACGTACGGCGATCGCTCGATCGGCAGTTACTTCGCCCGCCCGAAAACCTCCGCAGCGCGCGCGGGCGTCGTCGTCGTCCAAGCGATCTGGGGCATCGACGCACAGCTGCGCGACACCGTGCGGCGCCTCGCTCGCGCGGGATACGCGGCGATCGCGCCCGATCTCTACACCGGGCTCGGCGCGCCGAGCGGCGACGGGGCGAGCGATTTCAAGCCCTACCGCGACGTGGCCGCCAAACTCGTCGACGCGACGGTCGACGCCGATATCGCCGCGGCGCTCGCGTACGTGCGCGCGTCGCTCGGCAACCCCGCGGCGAAGGTCGGCGTGACCGGATTCTGCATGGGCGGCGGCATCGCGCTCCGGCAGACGGTCGACGCGCCCGCCTTCGCCGCGGCGGCCGTCTTCTACGGCAAAGTGCGTTACGGAACGAACGGCAACGAAGGTCCGATCACGCCGATCGCGCTCGCCTACGCGGACGAGATCGCGGTTCCGTTACTGGGAAGCTGGGGCGAACGCGATACGAGCATCCTCGCTGCCGACGTCCGGGCGCTCGATACGCGGCTCGCCGCGGAGAAGAAGCCGCACGACGTCAAGATCTATCCGGAAGCGGGACACGCGTTTTTCGACGACACGCGCGATTCGTACGTCGCCTCCGCGGCGGACGACGCGTGGACGCGAACGCTCGCGTGGTTCGCACGCCATCTCGCGTGACGCCGACGCGCGGGCCAGCTCGCGCGCGAGCGTTAGTCGGCGAGCGAGACGCCCGACGAATCCGTGCGTTCGACCGCGATGAGCACGTTGCCGGGTTCGGGGAGGCGCAGGAACGTGATCTCGACCGTCGCGGTTCCGTGCGCGAACGGAAAGAAGTAATCGAAACTCTCGCTCACGCGATCGCGCGTTTTGAGGAACGCGCGCATCCGGCCTTCGAACTCCACCACCGCCGTGCAGGGCGCCACGTCGCGGAAGAAGTTCTTCCCGATCACGCGCTCGCGTTCGAGATGCGAGAGGCGCGTCTCGTACTCGTTGTATCCGAGTATCGTCCCGTCGCTATCGACGACGATCGCGCCGAAGGGGAGCGCGTCGATCTTTTCGGGTGAGAGATCGGCCGTCCGCCACATGCGCTCGGGTTCGCTCATTTTTTCGGAAGGGCGTCGAGCGCGGCGAGCGTGTTCTTCACGTGGTCCGCGGGATCGAGCGAACGGTACGAATACGCGATCTTGCCGTCGGGCGCGATCACGTACGACGTGCGGTCCGAAAACGCGACCGGCCCGTCGCCGAGCAAGGCGTCGTACGATTTCGAGATCGCGTGATCCTCATCGGAGGCGACCGCGAACTTACTGCGGCACGCCGAAACGCTGAACTTGTTGAGTTTCTCGATACCGTCGCCCGACACGCCGATCACCGTCGCGTCGCGCTTCGCGTAATCGTCGATGTGCGAGGCGAAATCGTGCGCTTCGATCGTGCATCCCGACGTGAACGCGGCCGGATAGAAGTAGAGGACGACGGGCCCCTTCGCGAGCGCCTTTTTGAGGTCGAACGAGAAGACCTTACCGCCGAGCGAGGCCTGCGTCGTGAAGGCGGGTGCGGCGTCGCCCTTGTGGAGTTCCGCGCACGCCGGCGTCGCGACGAGCGCGCCGAGGATCAGCGCGAGGACGGAGACGCGCGACGCGATCACAGGCCGAGCATCCGCGCGATGACGAGGCGCTGCACTTCGTTCGTGCCCTCGCCGATTTCGTTGATCCGCTGATCGCGATACATCCGCGAGATCGGATATTCGTCCATAAAGCCGTACCCTCCGTGAACCTGCAACGCCTCGTTGACGACGCGACGCGAGATCTCGCCCGAAAACAATTTCGCGAGGCTCGCGCTCATCTCGAACGGGCGTCCGGCGTCCTTCTCCCAAGCGGCCTTCAATACCATCAACTTCGCGTGTTCGATCTCGGTCGCCATGTCGGCGAGCTTGAACTGGATCGCTTGGAACTTCGAGATCGGTTTGCCGAATTGGCGTCGTTCTTTGGCGTAGCCGAAGGCTTCGTCGTACGCGCCCATCGCGAGCCCGACCGAGAGCGCGGCGACGGAGATGCGACCGCCGTCGAGGACGCGCAGGAACTGTTGGAGTCCGCGACCGCGCGTGCCGAGCAGATTCTCTTGCGGGACCACCGCGTCGTCGAACGAGAGCTCGCGCGTATCGGAGGCGCGCCACCCCATCTTGCGATATTTTTTGGCGCGCGCGAATCCGGGCGTCCCCTGCGGCACGACGATGTTCGAGATCTCCGAGACCCCGCGCCCGTCCGAACCCGTCACGGCCGTGATCGTCGTTCCACCCGTGATGTCGGTCCCGGCGTTCGTGATGAACGCCTTCGTGCCGTTGACGATCCAGGAACCGTCGCGGAGCTCGGCGCGCGTGCGCGTTCCGCCCGCATCGCTCCCGGCTTGCGGTTCGGTTAGGCCGAAACCCCAGAGCATCTCGCCGCGCGCGAGCGGGACGAGATAACGTTCCTTTTGCTCCTCGGTTCCGAAGAGATAGAAGGGCGTCGCGCCGAGCGACACGTGCGCGGCGAGCGTGATCGCGGTCGACGCGTCGGCGCGAGCGATCTCCATGACGGCGAGGGCGTAGCTGATCGTATCGGCGCCCGCACCGCCGTAGTGCTCCGGAAACGGCAGGCCCAGCAATCCCAGACCCGCCATCTGGCGGACGAGATCGTAAGGGAACTCCGCTTTCGCGTCCATCTCCTCGGCCCGCGGGCGGACTTCGTCGCGCGCGAATTCGCGACAGAGTGTCTGGATCGCGCGTTGATCGTCCGAGAGGTCGAAATCCATCGTCAAAGGTGTCCGTCCTCGCATACGACGAAAAACACCTGTAATGGTAACGCTCGGGCGTGCCGCGTGATCTCCCTACGCGGCGTATCGCTCGTCTATCCCAACGGCACGCGCGCGCTCGACGGCATCGATCTCGAGATCGCCAAGGGAAGCTTCGTCTTTCTCGTCGGCCACTCGGGAACGGGCAAATCGAGTCTCTTGCGCCTGCTCTACCGCGAAGCGCGTCCGACGCGCGGCGACGTGACGGTCGACGGGACGCGCGTCGACCGTCTCAAGCGCTCGAAGGTCGCGCAGTTGCGCCGCAGCGTCGGCGTCGTGTTCCAAGACTTCAAGTTGTTGTCCGACAAGACGGTTTGGGAGAACGTCGCGTTCGCGTTGCTCGTGACGGGCGCGCGGACGCGCGACGTGATGCGACAGGTGCCGCGCGTCCTCGATCTCGTCGGGCTCGCGAGCAAGGCGCGGATGTTTCCGAGCGAGCTCTCCGGCGGCGAACAGCAGCGCGCGGCGATCGCGCGCGCGCTCGTCAACAATCCCAAGATCTTGCTCTGCGACGAACCGACGGGTAATCTCGACCCGGCGAACACGAACGAGATCATGGAACTGTTGCACCGGATCAATCTCAAAGGCACGACCGTCCTCATCGCGACGCACAACGCGCTCGTCGTCGACCGCATGCGCCGCCGCGTGATCCGTCTCGAGGACGGCCGCATCGTCGCCGACGAGGAGCGCGGCTACTACAACGCCGTCGCGAACGGCACGACGGGCGTCGCCGCGAGCGACGTTCCGCTCTTACGGAGGAGTATCGTTGGATCCGGGACGAGTCCGCTTCTTCCTGAGTGAGGTCGGGCGCAACTTCACGCGCAACCTCGTCATGCAACTCACGGCGATCGGAACCGTCGCCGTCACGATCGTGCTCCTCGGCAGCTTCCTCTTCACGCGCGACACGCTCGGCAAGATCGGCGACGACGTGTTGCGCAAGATCGAGATCAGCGTCTTCCTCAAGGACACGGCGAGCGAGGCGAACGCCCGCGCGACGGTCGCGAAGATCGCGAGCGATCCGCGCGTCGAGAGCGCGACCTACGTTCCGCGCTCGGAGGGTCTGCGGCAGATGCGGGAGCGCTTGCGCGGCCAGATCGACACGTCGCTCCTGACGAGCAACCCGCTCCCCGACGCCGTCCGCGTGCGCGTCCGCGACGCCGCGACCGTGCGCCGGGTCGCGGCGACGATCGCGAGACTTCCGAACGTCGCGAACGTGACGTACGCGCAGGACGCCGTGCAGAAGTTGCTCGCGCTCTCGAGCGTGTTCGGACGGATCGGACTCGGCATCGTGATCCTGCTCGTGCTCACGGCGGCGATCATCATCTCCAATACGATCCGACTCACCGTCTTCGCGCGACGTCGCGAGATCGCGATCATGCAACTCGTCGGCGCGTCGGGAACCTACATCCGGGCGCCGTTCATCCTCGAGGGCGCGATCGCGGGCATCGCGGGCGCGCTCGTCGCCGTCGTCGCGCTCGCGATCGCGCGCGCGCAGCTCCTTCCCAAGCTCTTCCTCGCCTTACCGTTCTTGCCGATCCACGCGGCGACGGGGAACGACGCGACGTTGGCGCTCGAGTTGCTCGGCACGGGCGCGGCCGTCGGCTTCGTCGCCGCGTGGATCTCCGTCGGTCGTTACCTGCGCGCGTGAGAGCGCGCTTGCGGACGATCTCGCGCATCGCCGCGCTCGCGATCGTCGTCGCGGCGGCGACGGTCCGCCCGATCCTGGCGGGCGACAGCATCCAGTCCAAACAACACGAAATCGAATCGACGCGCAAGCAACTCGAATCGCGGCGCGGGCTCTTGCAGTTCCAGAGCGTCCGCTTTCGCGACCTGCGGCGCCAGGCCGACGAGACGAGCGCGAGCATCGCGAGCGCGTCGCGCCGACTCGGCGACATCGACCTGCAGATCGTGCGAAACGAACGCTCGCTCGCGCGCAATCGCGTCGCGCTCGATGCCGCCGAGGCGACCCTCGCGCGGCACAACGACGCGCTGCGTCGTCGACTCGTCGACGCGTACGAGCGCGGCGATCTCGGGTACGTCAACGTGATCCTCTCGTCGACGTCGTTCAGCGATTTCGTGGAACGCTGGGAAGATATCCGCTACCTGATCGTCGCGAACGAACGGACCGTCCGCGAGCGACGTTCGGCCGAGCGCGCGGTCGCTTCCGCACGCACGGATCTCGAACGGCGCGAGCTCGCGATGCGCGACGTCCGCGTTCGAGAAGAGGACACGAAGCGTCAACTCGCGTCGCTCGCCGATCAACGCGCGCAACTCGTCCGCGCCGCGGATCTCGCGCGCCGCAGCGCCGCGACCCAAGTCGCCGAGCTCGAGAATCTCTCGGCCGCGCAAGAGGCGGCGCTCGAGCAACTCATTCGCGAGCGCCAGAAGGCGGAGGAGGCGCGCGCCGCCGCGGAAGCCGCCGAACGTCGGCGGGCGGCCCAACTCTCGGGGCAAGCGGTTCCGGTCGAAGCTCCCGTCGGCGCGCCCGGAACGTTCTCGTGGCCGGCCTCGGGACCGATCACGTCGCCGTTCGGGATGCGCGCCGATCCGTTCGGGCACGGATTCAAGATGCACTCGGGCGTCGACATCGGGGCCCCGATGGGATCCACGATCACGGCGGCCGCGAGCGGACACGTCATCTTCGCCGGCTGGTACGGCGGCTACGGCAACGCGATCATCATCGATCACGGCGGCCGCACCTCGTCGCTCTACGGCCATTGCTCGCAGGTCTTCGTCTCGCAGGGCCAGGCGGTCGAGCGCGGACAGGCGATCGGCGCGGTCGGCTCGACGGGCGAGTCGACGGGCCCGCACCTGCACTTCGAAATCCGCGAGAACGGCGTGCCGGTCGAGCCGACGTCGCGCCTCCGATAACGGGTCGTCGCGAGCGTGCGGCTTCCGGCATCCGCCATGCGGGACCCGGCGGGCGACGCGCTTCGGGAAGGTCGCCGATCCGAAGAATCGGGTTAGAACCGCCGATTCCGAGAAACCGCGCGAGCCGCGGGCGCGTACGGAGACTCGTGCAACCGGAATGCGCCTGCCCGACGTCCAACGACTACCGCCCGCTTCTCACGCCGCCGAAACGAACGGATGTTGTCTAAGACGCTTCGAGTCCTCATCGCCGCCTTCGTGCTCGCCGGCGCGTCGCTCGGCGGCGCCGCCTTTTTCGCGCGCGATCGCGCGAACCATCCGATCCTGACGCTCTCCGATAATTCGCCGTTCGCCTCGGTCGATCTCCACACCATCCTCTCGAGCGGACACGGCGGCGACCAGGCGATGGTCGACAGCGCCTTCCGCCAGGTCGAGAAGGCGTACTACAAGCCCGTCGACGCGCAAACGCTCATGACGGGCGAGCGTCGCGAATTGCTCGCGATCCTCAAGAAGAAAAAGGTCGCCTCGCCGTCGATCCCCGCGATCGTCGCGACCGGCGACGAGAGCCACGACCTGGCCGCGCTCAACTCCGATCTCGCGATCGCACAACAACGCTACGGTTCGGCCGCGACGCGGACCGAACTCACGCAAGCCGCGATGCGCGGGATGCTCTCGTCGCTCGGCGATCCCTATACGACGTATCTCTCGCCGCACGAGATCGACGCGCTCGAGGAGTCGCTCAAGGGCGGGAATTTCGGCGGCATCGGCGTCTACATCTCGCAGGATCCGCGGTCGCGCGCGATCGTCGTCCTGCCGATCGAGGGGATGCCGGCGGCGAGTGCCGGGATGCGTCCGGGCGACCGGATCGTCTCGGTCGAGGGCCATCCCGTCGCACCGCTCAAACTCGACGACGTCGAAGGGCTCCTGCGCGGCGAGGTCGGCACGACGGTCCACGTGGTCGTGCGCTCGATGCGTGCGACGACCGATCACGCGCTCGCGATCGAGCGGCGGAAGATCGTCGTGCCGTCCGTCCATGCGGAACGCAAGGACGGTTTCGAATACGTTCGGCTCGCCGATTTCGGATCGACGTCGTACGACGAGGTCCGCAAGGCCATGCTCGACGGCAAGGCCCACGGCGTCAAAGGCTACATCCTCGACCTGCGCGATAACGGCGGCGGCTATCTCGACGCCGCGGTGAGCATCTCGAGCCTCTTCATCGACTCGGGGACCGTCGTCTCGACGATCGATCGCGCCGGCGTGCGCGACGTGAAGTCGGTCGACACGTCGAGTAACGCCTTCGTGGGGGCGACGCCGCTCGTCATCCTCGTCAATAAGTACACCGCGAGCGCCTCGGAGATCACGGCCGGCGCGGTACAGGATTACAAAGTGGGTACGCTCATCGGCACCAAAACCTTCGGTAAGGGTGTCGTCCAGAGCATCTACAACACGCTCGACGGCGGCGCGCTCAAGATCACGACGGCGCGCTACGTCACCCCGCTCGGTCGGGATATCCAACACAAGGGCATCAAGCCCGACATCGTCGTCGATCAGCCCGCCGATCTCCCGATCATCGGAACCGTCCACGACAAGCAGTTCGCAGCCGCCGAAAATTTCTTGCGGCACTCCGCGAAGTAGGTACCAACGCATGACGCGCGCTCTCCCGACCTTAGTCGCCGCCGCGATCCTCGCGACGACGACCGCCACGGCGCTCAGCGGTCTCGAAAACGACGAACTCCAGACGAGTTATTCGTTACTGAACCAAGAGTTCTACAAGCGCGTCGACGCGCAGACCGTCCTCGACGGCGCGCGGACGTCGATCGTGACGTATCTCCAGAAGAGCGGCGTCGCCAATCCCAAGGTCGCGTCGCCGCACGCCGTCGACGATCCGGCCGGGAACACGCGTATCCTCGATCGTCTGGTCGCGAACACGGTGAAGACGTACGGCACGAAAGTCGGGAGCCGCGACGTCACGTACGCCGCGATCTCCGGGATGCTCGGATCGGTCCACGATAAATACACGGTATTCTTACGACCCAAGGAGTACGCCGAACTCAACGAGGGACTCGACGGCGGAAACTTCAGCGGCGTAGGAATCTCGATCGGCGTCGACGAGAAGACGCGGTTGCTCGGCGTCAACGAAGTGATCGTCGGCGGTCCGGCGGAAAAGGCCGGCGTTCTCGCGGGCGACGTCATCACGGCCGTCGACGGCAAGAGCACGCGCGGGCTCACGACCGAACAGGATTCGAAGATGCTCCGCGGCACCAAGGGGAGCCAGGTCCAACTCTCCATCGAACGCGCCGGCGCCGCGATCCCGCCGATCGCCGTCACGCGCGACGTCATCCATCAGCCGAGCGTCTACTCGAAGCTCTTGCCGAACGGCATCGGCTACGCGCGGCTCACCGTTTTCGGCGCCAACACCGCGGACGAACTTTCCAAGGCGCTCGCGAAACTGCAGACCGACGGTGCGAAAGCGTTCGTGCTCGATCTGCGCGACAACGGCGGGGGCTATCTCAACGCGGCGATCGACGTGAGTTCGAAATTCATCTCCTCGGGTCCGATCGTCTCGGTCGAGGCGCGCGGCGGTCAGGACACGCAGTACGATGCCGAGAACGACGCGATCCCGCCGAAGCCGCTCGCCGTGCTCGTCAATCGCTACACGGCATCGGCATCGGAGATCACGTCGGGCGCGTTGCAAGACAACGGCATCGGCGAACTCATCGGAGAAAAAACCTACGGCAAGGGCGTCGTGCAGACGATCCACCCGCTTCCGGACGGATCGGCCGTGAAGATCACGAGCGCGCGTTACCTCACGCCGCGCGGCCGCGACATCAACTTGATCGGCATCCAACCCGACATCGTCACGGTCGAACCGAAAACGGCGAAGTTCGGCGATCCGACGTCCGACCCGCAGCTCCAATCCGCGATCACGTATCTCCAAGGCAAGATCGCGAGCGCCGACTCGGGGACGTAAGACGAAACCGGCCGCGGCGTTCGGACGCCGCGGCCGGTTTTTCTTCGTTTCGGGAACCGAGCGCTCTAGGAGCGCTTTTTTCGTGCGGTCGTGGCCGTCTTTTTCGCGGCGGTCGGGGACTTCTTGGCGGACGTCGACTTTTTGGCCGTCGTCTTTTTCACGGCACCGCCCGTTTTCTTCCGCGCGGCGGCACGAGCGGGTGCGACGTCCGCGGCGGCAGCCGGGACCTCGACGGCCTTGCTCGCGCGCGTGCGTTTCGGTTTTTCCGTCGATTCCGGCGCGGTCGACGCGACGTCGGCCGCGACCGTCGCGACCTCGACCTTGCGCGGACGACCGCGTCTTTTCGCTGCGGCCGGAGCTTCGCTTTCCGTTTCCACGACGGGTTCCGGCGGCGGCGGAAGCGCGCGCACGGGTGCGGGGCTTTCGAGTTCGAACTGGGCGCTCGGCGGAAGCGCTTTCGCGCGCCGTCCGCGCGCCGGCTTCGCGAGCTTCACGGGTTCTTCGGCGACCGAGAGACTCGGCGGCGGCGCGTCGACCGCGACCTGACCGCGCTTGCGATCGAGTCGTGCGATGGCGCGCGACGGCTCCGGCGGAGCGGTCTGTCCCGTCGATTCCGCGGCTCCCGCCGAATCGACCCGGAAGATGTTGCGGTCGGGGACCGAGACGGAATCCGTCGCCTCGCCGTTCGCGCTCGCCGTTTCGGCGGCCGCGCCGCCGCGACCGCGACGCCGACGCCGACGGCGTCGCCGACGGACCTGACCGTCTTCGCCGACGGCCGCGATGCCGGTCGCCGGCGCTTCGCCGTCGTCGACGACGTCGAGATCGGGCGCTTCCGAATCGCCCGACGCATCGGGCGCGCCGACGATCGGTTCGAGCGGAACGACGTTGCCCGTCGCCCCTTCGCCCGGACCGCGGCGCCGACGGCGACGCCGACGACGCCGACGGACTTCGTCGCCCGTGCCGCCGTAGGTCGCGAACGACCGACCCTCACCGCTCGGATCGACCGCGGCGTATTCGGGGACGGCGTGGATCGGCGTGACCGTCGCGAGCGGCGTTCCGGTCGCGGTGTGCGCGCGCGTCTCCGCATCCTCGGCCTCGGCCTCGGCCGTCGTCGAGATGCCGAGCGCGGGCCGCTCGCCCGCGCCCTTCGCGGCCTCTTCCGCGAGCTCGCGGAGCTGTTCTTCCTGTTCGGCGGGCGTCTGCGGCTCGACCGCGCGACCGCGACCGCCGCGGCGGCGACGTTTCTTGCCTTCGCCCGAGAACTGCGGCGCGAGCGGCGTGCGCGCCTCGGCGAGGATCGTCCCCTCGTCGTCGACGTCGATGACCTTGATCTTGACGGTCGAGCGGTTCGCGTTCGCGGCGTTTTCGACTTCGACGAGACGATCGCCGAGGATCGCGAGCGCGGAGGTCGCGTTCGGGAGTCGCGCGGGGACGAGCTCGACTTCGAGTTCGTCGCCGACGCGCGCGGCGGGCGCGCCGTTCGTGTCGCGCGCCGGGATCACGCGCGTGCGCTCGGGATGGATCGCCGGGTCGACGCGAACCGCGACCTTCGTTTCGAGCTCGCGCTCGAGGCCGGCGAGTTCGTTTTCGTACCAGAATTCGATCTGCGCGCCGACGCTCGGCGCCGAGACGACTTCGATCTCGCGCGCGCCCGCGTCGCCGTGATGTTCGTGACCGTAGCGACGGATCTCGCGGAACGCCTCGATCGCGACGGATTCGGGCGACATGACCGTTCCGAGCCCGACACAGGTGGGACACGGTCCGCGCAACTGCCCGGAGAGATCCTTACCGACGCGCTTGCGCGTGAATTCGAGGAGACCGAGTGCGGAGAAGGACTGGATCGTCGAGCGCGTGCGGTCTTTGCGCAGGCCCGTCTCGAGCGTCGCGATCACGCGGCTGCGCGCGTTCTCCGTCGACATGTCGATGAAGTCGCAGACGATGATGCCGCCGATGTCGCGCAGGCGCACCTGGCGCGCGATCTCGGCCGCCGCCTCGATGTTCGTCTTGACGATCGTGTCTTCGAGATTGCGACCGCCCGTGAACTTCCCGCTGTTGACGTCGATGACGGTCAGGGCTTCGGTCGTCTCGATGACGATCGATCCGCCGCTCGGCAGGTTGATCTTCGGACGCAATAACTTCTGGACTTCCTCTTCGATGTGGAAATCCTTGAAGAGCGATCGGCCGTTATTGTAATACTCGATGCGGTCGACGTATTGCGGACCGAGTAATCGCATGAAGTCGCGAACTTTTTCGTAATCTTCCGCGTCGTCGATCAACACGCGCTCGACTTCGGGCGTGATGAAATCGCGCGCCGCTTTGAAGACGAGGTTCATGTCTTTGTGGATGAGCGCGGGCGCCTCGGCGCGTTTGTAGCTCTCGAGGATGCCGTGCCACATGCGGATGAGGACGCCGAGGTCGGCGATCAGCTCCGATTGGCTCACGCCCGCCGCGGCGGTCCGCACGACGGTCGCCATCTCGGGCGGCCGGATCATCTTCATGATCGTCTTGAGCCGGTTCCGTTCGTCCGCGCTCTCGATCTTGCGCGAGACGCCCGAGTATTTACCCGTCGGCATCAGGATGAGATAACGGCCGGGGAGCGAGATATTCGTCGAGATGCGCGCGCCCTTGAGGCCGCGCGGTTCCTTGACGATCTGCACGAGGACGTCGTCGCCCTTGCTGATCTTCTCGGTGATCGTCCAGCCGGATCGGCCCTGCGTGATCTCGACGTCGCCGATGTTGAGCGGCGTCTTGTTGATGTCGTCGACGTAGAGGAAGGCGTTACGACCCAGGCCGATGTCGACGAAACTCGCGCCCATCCCGGGCAACACGTTCATCACTTTGCCTTTGAAGATCGAGCCGATGACCTTTTCTTCGCGTTCGAAGTAGATCTCGGCGAGCTCGCCGTCCTCACGGATGGCGACCCGGTTTTCCCAAGGGTCGCTCGAAATGAGGATTTCTGTTGACAACGGATGGCCTTTCGATTGTCGCGGCGCTCCGTCTCCGGGCGCTCGCGTTTGGGTCAGGCCACGGCGAACGTTGGTTCGGCGGCACGGTCGGACCCGAGTCGATTGTTGCGCGCGGAGATCTCCGCGCGGCCCCCGATCCAACACACAGTCGCACGCCGTAGAACGGACGCACCGACAAAAAATCTTCCGGACCGGTTGGTCGCAGAATTACGCAGGAACGACTCTCGGTCCTCTGCGGGCGTTACGAGGGTGACACGGGCCACGGTCGGATCGGCGACGGCGGCGGTCACGGACCGCCCTCTCCCCCTTTTGCCAAAGCGCGGATATTCGTTACGATATTCCGGTGGAGATCGAATCCAAGCCGGGCGTCGCGACGAGGCTCGAGGAACGCCGGAGAACTCGCGTGCGCGATCCCGGTCCGTTGCCGCTCGCGCAGTTGCTGGCTGGCCACCCGGTCGTTTACGACATCGGCGGCGAGCCGGTCAACGAATATCTCGACGGAAGACGCTACGTCATCGAGTTCATCCACGGCGGCCTGTCGGACGTTCACGTCGCACTCGCTGGTGTCGAGCGACGTATAGCGTGTCACGGAGCGCGCGCAAATCGAGAACCGGACGGTACCGGCAGACGACGTGAGACGTCGCATACGCGCCTACAGATTCTCGCGAAGATCGCGGGCGACATCGACGCGGTTTACGTCTACGACGACACCTGCGTCACGTTCGAGCATCTGCTCACGCTCGAGCGAGGAACGATCGTCACACGGTCCGCGACGATTGCGACCTGGGCATCGCGTGCGCTTGCCGTAAAATTAGCGAGGTGCGCCATAGGCGCCCCCTCGAGAAGTGCGAGCGATGTCGACTGCTACGACTCGATCATAAGTCGCGGCCCGCCTGGACGAGGCGCGGGCGAATCAAGAATCGATACGATAACGCTCGGCGAATAGATCGTCTATGCACACGGCACGAGCGAAAGATCGACATCCTCCGCGCCCGCACGTCGAGATGGATGTCGATGCCGGAATCTTTCGAATTCGCCTCGTCCGTTGGCAAGGTTCGTCGACGTTGCCTACCCACACGCACGGCGAGGCGCGACTGATCGTCAGCTTGCAAGGTACGTTCGGGGAACGCCGCGGATCACGCGACTGTGAGTACGATCGAGGAGCGACCATCGTACGCGAAATGGGCGAATCGCACAGCGATCGCTACGCCGCCGACGGCGGAGCATACGTTCGGATCGCGATCGCAGATTCCGAGATCGGCCGAAAACTCGTCGCGTCTTCGGCTCGGGAGATTCGCTCGGCATCGGCACTCGTAACCGCAACGCGGCTGCGCGACGAAGTGCTTATGCAAGATGCATGGTCCGCACTCGCGGCACAAGCCCTCTCGTACGAACTGATCGCAAACGTCGGACGACATGCGGAACCGAGAGCCCGATCGGCATCGCCGCCATGGATCCGGCGACTCCGGGATATCCTCCGCGAAGATTTTCGCACGACGTGGTCGCTCGCCGACCTCGCGCGCATCGTGGATGTCGCACCCTCGCAGATCGGTCGGCACTTCAGACGCCATACAGGAATCGGAATTGCGGACGAGCTGCGGCGCGTCCGCATCGAAGCGGCATGCCGCCTACTCGAGCGCGGAGATCTGTCCTTGGCCAAAATCGCGGCCGAAACGGGATTCGCGGACCAGAGCCATCTGGCGCGCTCGTTTCGGCGCGTACTTGGCGTTCCGCCCAGCGCAATTCGGCGTCGTAAGCGGCCGGTAGATACCGAAAGCGACGTTTCGTTCTAGCGAACCCCGCACGGCAGAGCGATACTTCGAACATGCGAGTCGAATATGCGGCGATACTATTCATCGCCGCGATCGTCGGATCGGGTACGTCGACTCGGGTCGGGAGCAGTCCGATGTCGGCGTTGCGCGTCGCTTCCGGTTGTCGCGGCTGGAGCCGAATTGCGGCGTTCAACTTCCGTGGGACGTACGCCGCCGAGGGCCTCAGCGGCCCGTTCTCGGAGACGATCGACACGAAACTCGGTCGCTCGGTAACGAAGATCCGTGAAGGCGGTTTTACATCCGCATCCGGTTTCGACGGAACGACGGCATGGTCGCAAGATCAGTCCGGCGCGTCGCACCCGCTGGACGACGCGCACGCTCGCGCGATGGCGCGCACGAACGCTTGGCTCGACCGGCGCGGCTGGTGCGACTCGCGTGACGGGACGCGATACCGCGAAGTAGGCATGCGCCGACGCGTAGGCGAGACGTTCGATGCGGTAAGCGCGACTCCCAGGGGCGGCGCCCCCGTAACGATGTGGATAAACCGGGAGACGCACTTGTTGCGTCTCACCGAGGAGCAATATAACGAATATCGGACGATCTCGTCCTATAAAGACTGGCGCACCATCGCCGATATCGCCTTTCCGTTCGAGCGTGTCGACGTCGACCCCGAAGACGGGGAATCGACCACGTTTCGATCGCGTGAGGCTACCGCCGTCGCGGCGCCGCCACGGAGCGATTTCGCAAGACCCGCGAGTCCGCACGACAGCTCTATTCGAGGCGGCCGCGACATCGTGCGAGTCGCGTATCGAGACGAAGCGCAAAAACCGATCGTCAACGTCGAGATCAACGGACGAGGGCCTTTTCCGTTCGTCGTCGATACCGGCGGCCATTTCATCGTTACGACCGCGACGGCGCGCACGCTCGGATTAATCGGGAGCGGCGATGTTAAGAGCCTCGGTGCCGGAAGCGATGTTCGCACGGCGCAATTTGCCGCCGTCCGAAGGCTCGACGTGGGCGGCGCGATCGTCACGAATCTCGTCGGTAAGATCGTACGATTCGGATACCGTTCGCTCGAGCGCGGCACGCGAGCACCGAAAGCGGGTTGGCTCGGTTTGGAATTTTTCGAGCGCTTTGCCGCCACATTCGATCCGACGAGGCATACGATCACGCTCGCGCGCCTCGATCGCCCGAGACCCCTCGGCTCCGGCGTGCGTCTCCCGCTCACGTTCGACGACGACGCACCGTTCGTACAATGCACGATCGAACACACGACGGATGTATGTATGGTCGATACCGGCAATCAAGGGCCGACGATCGTCGAAGGACATTGGATCGCCCGTCATGGCCTTCGCAACGCGTTTGCGGGCGGCATTCGATTCGACGACGGCGTCTCGGCGCGTCGCGCGGATATCCGAATCGGACCGATCGTCGCGAGACACGTGCTCCTCGAAGCGATTCCGGCTGCGCCGTACGGTTCGGAAGCAGCGACCGCGGAGGCCGCAGTTTTGAGCGACGGCCTCTTGAACCGTTACGTGATGACCGTCGACTACCAGCGCCGTGCCGTATGGCTTCGTCCTATCGCACATAGCGTCGACCGACCGTTCAATCGCACCGGCCTTGTCGTGGAAAAAACATCTCGCGATGCCTTCGTCGTCGATGAAGTCATCGACGATTCTCCCGCGCGATCGGCCGGCTTCCGGCCCGGCGATCGGATCCTCTCCGTCGATGGACGTTCAGCCGAAACGATGTCGGCCAGAGATTTTTCTGACACGAACGTCGGCGCGATCGGCTCGGCGCACACGTATCGCGTTCGCTCGGGCGCCGCACGCGCCGAACGATCGGTCACGATCCACCTTCGGGAACTCTTGCCGTGAATTCACACAGTTCGTATGCGTGCCCGCGCGAACGCTTGGTGACGTCTGCGGTGACCGCGGCGCATCTCGCGCGTCGCGAACGCCGTCCTCGGGGTGCTTAAAATACGAGCCGATCGCGCTGGACGTACACGTTGAGCAAGATCCCCACCGCAGCGAAGTCCGTCAGGATCGACGTGCCGCCGTAGGACATGAAGGGGAGCGGGATGCCCGTAATCGGCATGATGCCGACGGTCATGCCGATGTTGATCGTGATGTGGAAGGCGAGCATCGCGATGAGGCCGACCGAGAGCAACAGGCCGAAGCGATCGCGCGCGACGACCATCGCGCGCACCGCACCGAATAAGATCACGGCGTACACGAGGATGAGCGCGACGGAACCCGCGTAGCCGAGCTCTTCGCCGACGACCGTGAAGATGAAATCGCGCGAGTGTTCGGGGACGAAGTTGAGTTGGGTCTGCGTGCCGTGATGGAGACCCTTCCCGAATAACTCGCCGCTCCCGACCGCGATCTTCGACTGGTTGAGGTTCCAGCCCGCGCCCTGCGGGTCCGCGTCGGGATGCAAGAACACGAGCAATCGGTTGCGCTGGAACGGTTTGAGGACGAGGTTCGTGCCGACGACGACCGACCCGACCGCCGCGACGACGGCCGCGTACGCCGCGAAATACCACGTCTTCGAGACGCCGAAAAACAACTCGCCCGTGAGGATCGCGAAGATGACGAGCGTCGTGCCGAGATCGGGTTGCTTCAAGATCAACAGCGCCGGGATGCCGACCATCGCGAGCGCCTCGCCGATCTCGCGCCAGCCGATCTTCGGTTTGCGCGCGAGCAACGCCGCGACGCAGATCGCGAGAACGAGTTTGGCGGGCTCCGAAGGCTGGAATTGAATCGGACCGATGTTGATCCAACGTTGCGCGCCGAGCGCGCTCCGTCCGCCGACCATCACGAGACCGAGCAGTAAGAAGTTCCCGATGTAGAGGCCGAACGCATATCGGCGCAGCTTCTCGTAATCGAAGGTCGAGAAGAACGCCATGACGATCGTTCCGAGCGCGACGTAGACGAGTTGCTTGTGCCATTCGCCCGACGCTTCGGGCGCGTGCAGGTCGGCGGACTGGATGAACACGACGCCCGCGAGCGCGAGTCCGACCGTCGCGATCGCCATCACCCAATTATACGAGCGATACCACGGACGTTCCACGCGGCGCCGGAGTTACTGCGGCGCGAGTTTCGCCTGCGCGGCGCGACGTTTGCGTCGACGCCGCCGCGCGGCGGCCGTACTCGTGGCGACGCCTTCGCTCGCGAGCATCGACGAGGTTTCGGATTCCGTTTCGGGCGGCGTCGCGGGTTCGGTCGCGCCGTCGGCGAGATCTCCGTCGCGCGTCTCGACGTCGTCCGGGAACTCCGTCTCGGTCGTGTCGCCTGGGATCGCATCGCCGGGCTCGGAGCGCGCCGACGGCGCGCTCGCACGTCTGCGCACCTCGAGCGCGGCGGCTCCCGGTTCGAGCGGCAGCCGCGGCGGATCCGCGACTTCCACGACGGCGACGTTGGACGGTACCGCCGGAGTCGGAGCGGACGCCGACGCGGGCACTCCCGCCGAGAGGGGAGGCACGGACGTGGGCGCGGACGTTTCCGCGAGCGCGGGCGACGGGGGCGGAGGCACCGAGGAACCGGACGTTTCCGCGGGGGCGGGAGGCGCGACCGCAGTCGAGCCCGGCGCCGCGGACGCGGCGAGCGTCGCCGTGCCCGCACGCGGCGGGAGCGGATCCGGACTCGTCGCCGCGCGTCCCGTGCGTTCGCGGACGCCCGTGATCGGGATGTTCGCGAGCATCGCGACTTCCGTATCGCGATGTTCGAAGCTCACGTCGGCGGTCGCGGGATCGATCTCGACGTAGCGCGAGATCACCTCGAGCAGATCGCGTTTGAGCGCTTCGACGACGTCGGGCGCGAGCGAGAGATGATCCGAGAGCAGGACGAGCCGGAGCCGCTCCTTCGCCGTCTCGCTCGAGCGCTCGGGCGCGAACATGCGCTTGAGAAAATCCATCATCGCGAAGCGCCTCCGAAGAACGCGCCGAGGCGCGCGAAGAAGCCGGCCGGTTTGGGCGGCATGGGGATCGGCACGTCGTCGCCCGCGAGTCGGGCGGCGATCGCGCGATACGCGATGCCGACCACGGAACTCTCGTCGAGCGCGACCGGCTGTCCCTTATTCGTCGCGACGATCACGCCCGGTTCGTCGACGATCACGCCGAGGAGCGGCAGACGCAGGATCGCGTTCACGTCGTCGACGGAGAGCATCTTCCCGCGCTTCACGAGATGCGGCCGCAAGCGATTGACGATGAGTTGCGGGCGCCAGTCGTTGGGCAGGAGACCGACGACGCGGTCGGCGTCGCGAACCGCGGAGACTTCCGGCGTGCAGACGACGATCGCGTGTTCGGCCGCGGCGACCGCGTTCTTGAAGCCCATCTCGATGCCCGCGGGACAATCGATCAGCACGTAATCGAACGTATCGCGCAGGCGCTCGACGATCGCGCGCATCTTCTCGGTCGCGACGTCCTCTTTCTCGCGCGTCTGCGCGGCGGCGAGGAGGTACAGCGTCTCGGTGCGTTTGTCGCGGACGAGCGCTTCCTCGAGCGTCGCCTTCTCCTCGATGACGTCGAGCAGATGGAATTTCACGCGACTCTCGAGGCCGAGCACGATGTCGAGATTGCGCAGGCCGACGTCGGCGTCGACGAGCGCGACGCGCAAGCCGCGCGCCGCGAGCGCCGCGCCGACGTTCGCCGTCGTCGTCGTCTTCCCGACGCCGCCCTTGCCGCTCGTGACGACGATCGCGCGACCGCGTTTCGACGGCACGCCGGCCGCGGCCGGGGCGCTCGCGGATTCCGCGATCGGATCGATCATCACTAGCCCGCTTTCCACATCGTCATCAACTTCCCGAACAGATTCGGCGCGTCGAGAACCGTGAACGGAACGAGTTCGCCTTCGAGACGACGCGCGATCTTGTCGTAGATCGACGCGAGTTTTTTGGTTTCGTCGAGGACGATCGGTTCCCCGCGATTGGTCGTGTCGATGACTTCCTCGTCGTCGGGGACGACGCCCAGGAGTTCGGCCGAAAGCACCTCGCAGACGTCGTCGACCGAGAGCATGTCGCCGGCGCGAACCATCTCGGGACGCACGCGGTTGACGATGAGCCGCAGCGGCATCTTCGCCTCTTGGAGTTTGCCGACGACGCGGTCGGCGTCGCGGATGGCGCTCACCTCGGGCGTCGTCACGACGATCGCCTCGTCGGCTCCGGCGAGTGCCGTGCGGAAACCGTGCTCGATGCCCGCGGGGCAATCGACGATCACGTAATCGTTCGTCTCCGCGAGTTCGCGCGTGACGCGGTCCATCTGCTCGCCCGTCACGGCTTCCTTCTCGCGCGTCTGCGCGGCCGGAAGCATCGAGAGCGTCGGGAGCCGCTTGTCGCGGATGAGCGCCTGCCGCACCTGACAGCGACCTTCCACGACCTCGACGAGATCGAAGACGATCCGCTTCTCGACGCCGAGCACGAGATCGAGATTGCGCAGGCCGATATCCGTATCGACGAGCGCGACCGTGTGCCCGCGTTTCGCGAGCGCCGCTCCGACGTTGGCGGTCGTGGTCGTCTTTCCGACGCCCCCTTTCCCCGACGTGACGACGATGCGACGACCGCTCATGAACCGGCTCCTTCGAGAGTGGCGAGGGGGGCGACCCGAATACGGCCGTCCTCGACGAACGCCACTTCCGGTTCCTTCGATGCGTGCGGCGGAAGTTCGCCCGTCGCGATGAATTCGGCGATGCGTAGTTGCGTCGCCGCGATCTCGAGCGCGACGACGCGCGCGTTGCGGTCGCCCCGCGCGCCCGCATGCGCCGTGCCGCGGAGCGCGCCGAAGACGAGGATGTCGCCGCTCGCGACGAGTTCCGCGCCGGGATTGACGTCGCCGACGACGACGATCGTGCCGACCTGCTGGAGCAGACGGCCGCCGCGGACCGTGCCGCGGTGGTAGAGCGTCCCCGGCTCCGCGGGCACGCGGGTGACGGTCTCGACGGCTCGCGACGGCACGACCGTCGGCGGCGCGAACACGGGTTTCGGTACCGAGGCCTCGCCGCGCGCGCGCCGCGCCGCGATGTCGGCGCGGGCGCCCGCGAAATCGGCGTCGAGCGAGCGCGCCTTCTCGGTGAGATCGACCGCCCGAACGGCACGCGCCGCGCGCTTGCGCTCGAAGCTCGTCACGCTCGGCCGCGGCGCCTCGCCGAGATACGGCTGCGCGACGCGCGACGCGAGATCGGCGACGGCCGTCGAGCCGTAGAACCCGCGCATGTCGATCCCGTGCGTCGCCATCGAGGTGAGAAAGCTCGCGACCGTCTCGTCGCCCGGCGGGTCGCCTTCGAAGATCGCGGCGGCGCGGCTGCCGCGATAGAACGTCGGGCGCTCGGAGAGTTTTTCGACGATCTCGGCCCACGCCGCATCGAACGCGCGGTCCGCGAAAACGAACTCGAGACCGGCCGAGGTTCCGCGAAGCACGTCAGCGTGCCCGAGCGATGAGAATCATGAGCGGCGTCGATTGCCACGCACGGGCGTTGCGGCCCTCTCGCCGTCCACCGCCCATTCGCACAAAGTCGCGCTTACTCACATGGGACTCACCCCATGTCCACACGAAGCATCCCACGCCCGCCGATCCCTCCGAGGTCCGCTATGTCGTTCCGCCGTTTCGTCAACGCTTCGCTCGCCCTCGCGCTCCTCTTCGCCGCCGTCCCCGCGCCCGCACGCGCGATGTCCACCGCGGCCGAAATCGAACAAGCGAAAGAGCAAGAAAAGCAGATCATCTCGCAATACAACATCCTCGCCGATCCCCTGCTCAACGGCTGGGTGAACGACATCGGGAATCGGCTGTGGGGTCAGGTCGCGCGACGCGATCTCCCGTACAACGCGAAGATCATCGACGCGGCCGACATCAACTCGTTCACGATCGGCGGCGGGTACATCTACGTCAACGAAGGTCTGCTCGACTTCGTGCAATCCGACGACGAGCTCGCGGGCGTCATCGGCCACGAGACGGGTCACGACGAGCGGCGTCACACCGTCACGCTTCCGGCGAAAGAGCAGGCGCTCAACCTGCTCTTCGGCATCGCGGCGATCTTCTCGCCGATCGTCTACCGTTTCGGTCAACTCGCGGAGGCCGGCATCATCGCCAAGCAGTCTCGCGCCGACGAGTTGCAAGCGGATCAATACGGCTTGCAGCTCATGTCGCGCGCGGGGTACGACCCCGAATCGATGTTGACGTTCATGCAGCACCTCGGCGCGGCGGAAGCCGATCACTCGAGCCTCGTCGACAAGTATCTCCAAGACCATCCGGGCTTCCCCGATCGCGTGAAACATCTGCTCGGCTACGAAGAGCTCGATCCGACGAAGCGCACGAACGATCAATTACTCGTCCAGGCGCTACGCGATCAAGAAGACGCGCGCTACAGCTTCGCCGCGCAAAAATTTCAGCGCGTCCTCCTGAAAGATCCGACCAACGCGACGGCGTTGCTCCACCTCGGCGAAGCGCAGATCGCGCTCGGCGAGCCGGAGAAGAGCCGCCAGACGCTCGCGCAAGCGGCGGAACGCGGTACGGCCGAGACGCGCTCGACCGCGCTCTACAACATCGCCTCGCTCCGTCAGAGCGACTCGACGAGCTTCCGCCTCGGCAAACCGAATCTCGCGCCGCTGCGTCAACAACTCGCCGACGCGCAGACGCGCGAGACCGCCGCCGACGCGACGATCCAGGTGCGACGCGACGCCGCGAAAGATCAACTCAAGTCGGTCGACAATCGCGTGCAGAACATCTCGTACGGTATCCCGAACTTCGGCAATATCCCGGTGCGTTCGGGGAGTCGTCTCGATGCCGTGCTCAAGAATTTCGCGGCGATGGCGCGCTCGATCGACGCCGCGTTCTCCAAGTCGTCGACCGTGACGAACGGCGTCGGCAGTCTCGAAGTCAATAAAGAGAGCGGCGTCATCAAAGAGAACGCGAGCATCCTGCACGACATGAACGCGCCGCTCGCGCTCGACGTGATCCCGACGCAGTCGCTCGCGCTCTTGCCGCAGTATCCGCGCATCCTCGACGACATGGCGCTCACCGACGGCGACCTCGTCCGCGCGCTCGACGCCGCGCGTTCCTCGCTCGCGATCCTCGACGTCTCGCTCGGCGATCTCAACGATTTCGCGCAACGCCTCAATCACTCGCAGTTCGATTACCGCGGCGATCTCTCCGAGAGCGATTACCGCGACATCCTTCCCTACGAGCAGAAGGCGACCGACGGGCTCAATCGCGCGGCGATCGCGGCGTCGCAGGCGCAACAACTCTACAACCTCGCGCGTTCGCGCCAACTCCAGAGCAGCATCACGCTACTCGGCATCGGATTCCCGCAGAATCGCTACGCGACGCTGCGCTACGCGCTCGATCGGCGCGTCAAGAACACCGGCGTCGACTACGAGACGCTCAACCGCGACGACCTCAGCGCGGGCGAAGTCGCCACGGCCTCGATCGTCGCCGCGGACACGAAAACGACGCCCGAAGCCGTGATCGACGAAGCGAAGACGACGCACCGCCAGATCGTCGACGTCGCGAACGCGCGCGGCATGAGCGCGCAGGCGCTCGAGATCTTCCTCGGTCTCGTGTATCTCGATTACACCGACGACCCGGAAAAGGAAGCACACGGCCATTAACACCGGATCGATCAAGGCCGCGACCTTCGGCGCGGCCGATCTCTTCACCGCGGTCCGCAAGACCTCGAACGTCAACGCGGTGCGCACCGAGGCGCGCCGCCCGTTCCGCTTCCTGCTCTGCGGCGATCCCGCGCTCGTCTCCGAATTGCGCGGTCTGCTCCTGCGCGCGGCGCCCGGTGCGAACGTGCCGGACGACGCGGCCGCGACGCTCGAAACCATCGATCCCGCGCGCGGCGTGACCGTCGACGACGACACGCGTGCGATCGTCTTTCTCGGACGCGGATCCGATCTCGAAGGCGCGCGCGCGACGTTGCTCGCGCAGACGAAACTCCCCGTCTTCGCGCTCACGCTCTCGCCCGCCGCGACCGCCACGGCGGGACCGACGACCGCGCCGCTCCCGGGTCAGATCGGCGAGTACGTCGTCTCGCGCCTCGACCGCGACGTGCTCCGCAATCGGTTCTTCCCGCATCTCCTCGACCGGTGCAAGGGCGTGGAGATCGCCGTCGGGCGGCGTTTACCGGCGCTCCGCGAGAGCGCCACGACGAAGCTCGCGCGCGATGCGGCGTCCTCCGCGCTGAAAGTCTCGGCCGCGAGCGCGCTCGTCGACAACGTGCCGTTACTCGGCATCGTCCTCGGCGCGGTCGCCTCCGCGGGCGACGTCGTCGCGATCACCGGGATCCAGGTCGTGCTGCTCATGCAGATCGGCGCGATCTACGGCAAGGATCCCGATCTCGGCCGGGTGTGGGAACTGCTTCCGGTCGTCGGCGGCGGCCTCGGCTGGCGCGCGCTCTCGCGTCAACTCTCCGGCTTCATTCCGGTCGCGGGCGTCGCGGTCAAGGGTGCGATCGCGTACGCGGGCACGATCGTCGTCGGCGAGAGCGCCGGTTTCTTCTACGAATACGGTCGCCACATGGCGCCCGCGGATGCGGGCGCGCTCTACGAAGAAAAGCGCCGCGCCGCGATGACCTTCGCGCGAACGGTCGTCGATAAGATCCGCCGCAAAAAGTAAGTCGAAGCGCGGATTTACCGACTTAGCGAACTCGTGTCGGTGCCCGTGACGAGGCCGAGTTCGGTTTTCGCGAGATGGACGAGTAAGTCGTCGTCGTCGAGATAGGAGAAGTCGGCGGCGAGAAGCGGTCGGACGACGCGTGCGACGTCGGCCGCAACGGCGATGCGCGCGCGCGCCGCGAGCGACGTGCGCCGGGCCGCGTAGCCCGCCACGAGCGCGCGAACGTCGCCCGGTAACGCGTGCGCGTCGCTCGGCGCCGCATCCGTCGCGTAGCGCGGCGCCTCGACGCGCTCGAATCGGTTGTCGCGCACGACGATCGTGCCCGCCGCGAAATCTCCGATCCGGCGGTTGCGCGCGGAGACGAGCGTCGAGATCGCGGAGAGCAGGTAGAAGCCGAAGAGGAATTCGACGACGCGGACGGTGTTGCGCACGACCGAGCCCGTGAAGTCGAGCGGGAAGCCGCCGTCGCGCACGACGCGGATGCCGACGATCCGCTTGCCGGGCGTCCGCCCGTTCCACCGCCATTCGAACGCGATGAAGTATCCGAAGAAGATGAGGAAACCCAAGAAGACGTAGATGCCGCCCAAGACCGCGAGTTCGGTTTTTCCGAGAAAGTCGGGCGTCCTGATCCCGCTACCGATCGACGTCAGGGACAGGAGCGCGAGCAGAACGAGCGCGAGGATCACGACGCCGACCTGGATCGAGAGATCGATCGCGACGGCGAAGAATCGGCTGCCCAGACCCGCGAGCTCGTACGAAAACGCGACGCTCTCGCCCGTGAGGACCTCGACCGAACGTTCCATCGGCTGGGGACCTGCGGGAAGGCGGCCCGGCCATCCTGCGAAATTCAAGACGCGTGCGCGAACGGGTTTTCGTCGAACGGCGTAGCGCCGGATGGGATCGTCTCGAAGCCGTTCTCGCCGAGGTGGAACGCGTCGGCGTCGCGCGGCTCGGGGCCGGAGGTGACGGCGCCGAACGTTTGCGGACGCTCGCGCTGCTCTATCGCGCGACGACGGCCGATCTCGCCGCGGCGCAGAGCCGCGCGTACTCGAACGAGCTGCGCGCGTACCTCAACCGCCTGACCGCGCGCGCGTACGCCGCGGTGAACGCGAGCGCATCCGAGAGCGGTTGGGCGCGCGTCGCGGCCTTCTTCACGACGACGTTTCCGCGCGAGGTCCGGCGGTCGTGGAAGACGATCGCGTGCACGACGTTCGCGTTCGCGATCGGCGCGATCGTCTCGTACGCCGTCGTCGCCGCGCATCCGAACGACGCCTACGCGTTCTTACCGGGGAGCCAGATTCCGGCGATCTCGAAGAGCCTGCACGACTCGAACTTCGGATTCGATCGGTCGTTCTCGCCGCTCGTCTCGAGCGAGATCATCACGAACAACGTGAAGGTCGCGATGATCGCGTTCGCGGGCGGGATGACGCTCGGAACGCTCACGATGTTCGAGATCGTCGACAACGGCGTGATGATGGGGAGCACGGGCGCCCTCTTCGCCTCGCACGGTTTCGGCCGCGATTTTTGGGCGACGATCGCGCCGCACGGCGTGATCGAGTTGACCTCGATCTTCATCTCCGGCGCCGCGGGATTGTTGCTCGCACGGGCGATCGTCGCGCCCGGCCGCCTGCGACGCATCGACGCGCTCAAAGCCAACGCCCGCCGCGCCGGGACGCTCATGATCGGCGTCGCGGCGCTCCTCTGCGTGGCGGGGACGATCGAGGGCTTCGTCACGCCGCAACGCACGAGCGAGGATTTTCGCTTCGGCATCGGACTCCTGACCGCGGCGTGCCTCTTGGGATATTTCGGGCTCGCGGGTCGGCAACACATTGCGAGTCAAGACGAGACACGTCTTATCGATTGACGCCGACGGATCGCTTACACGATGACGTAAACAAGAATATCGATTTCGGAAAGGGATAGGCGCATATTGATTACCGCAGACGAATCTTCGATTCTGGATCGACCGACTCCGCAACTCGTGGTTCTCGCCGGCGTCGACATCGCGTTCGTGCCGCTCGTATTTTTTCTCATAAAGTTGGCGATCGCCGCCATTCCCGCGTTGATCCTTTTCGCGTTCGTCCTCGCGGCGATGGGGGCGATCTTCGGAGGCGTCACCGAGACGTTTCATACGGGCCGGTAACGCCCGGACGCCAGCGCGTAGCGACCGTCGCATACCTCATATCACGAAGCGTATGTCGGGCCAGAGCGATTCCAGCGACGGGTGCAGGCCCGCGCAAT
>CAZZXB010000016.1:0-31018 GCA_964658025.1 uncultured Janthinobacterium sp. | reverse complement strand
GGCCTTCGTGGTCGCGGCGTCGCTCGCGGCGCTCGATCCCGAACGCGCCCCGCACCGCGCCGCCGCGACCGCCGCGCCGCCGTCGCGACGGATGGCGTCGACGCCGTGAGTTCCACCCTCTCGCGGATGGACGGCCACGTTCCGCCGCTCGCCGTCGGCTGGCGCGGCACGCTCTCGGATTACTACGAGCTCACGAAACCGCGGATCGCGTACCTGCTCCTCATCACGACGTTCGCCGCGATGGTGATGGCCGCGCGCGGACTTCCGTCGTTCTGGCTCACGCTCGCGACGCTCGTCGGCGGCGCGCTCGCCGCCGGATCGGCGGGTGCGTTCAACTGCGTGATCGATCGAGACATCGACGCCGTCATGGCGCGCACGAAATCGCGACCGGTCGCGGCCGGGCGCATCTCGCCGCGCGCGGGCGCCGTTTTCGCGACGGTGCTCGGCATCGCGTCCTTCGCGTTACTCTATCGCGCGGTCAATCCGCTCGCCGCGTGGCTCTCGCTTGCGGGCAACGCGTATTACGTGTTGATCTACACGCTCTGGCTCAAACGGACGACGACGCTCAACATCGTGATCGGCGGCGCCGCGGGCGCCGTTCCGCCGCTCGTCGGCTGGGCCGCCGTGTCGCACGGCGTCGGAGCGCCCGCGCTCGGCTTGTTCGCGCTCATCTTTCTCTGGACGCCGCCGCACTTCTGGGCGCTCGCGCTCATGGCGAATACCGATTACGAAAAAGCGAAGGTGCCGATGCTTCCGAACGTGCGCGGCGTGCGCCGGACGAAGATCGAGATCTTCGCGTACACCGTCGTGCTCGTCGCGATGTCGCTCGCGCTCACGCCGATGCACGTGATGGGCCTGTGGTATTTCGTCCCCGCGGCGATCCTCGGCTCGGTGTTCCTCTGGGACGCGTGGAAGATGCTTCGCGGACCGACGAAACCGCTCGCGCGCGTGCTGTTCAAATATTCGCTCTTGTATCTCGCGCTGATGTGCGTCGCGATGGTCGCCGATCGCGTGATCGGGTAACGCGAAGATGGCGACGACGCGAACGCGGCCGCCGGAAGCCGCGAGCGTCGCGGGGCACTCGTTCGACCGCTCGCATCTCCCGCTCTTACTGACCCTCGCGCTCGGCGTGTTCGCGGGCGCGCTCGATCTCGGCGTGCTCTCGCCCGCGCTCCCGTCGATCGCGCACGAGTTCGGCGTCCCCGCGCGCGACGTCGCGTGGGCTTTCACGCTCTATCTCTTCGCGAACGTCGTGAGCATCCCGATCATGTCGAAGCTCGCCGACACGATCGGTCGGCGCGCGATCTACATCCTCTGCGTCTCGATCTTCGCGGTCGGCAGCGTGCTCGCGATCCTCTCGCCGACGTTCGTGGCGTTCCTCGTCGCGCGCGCGATCCAAGCGGCGGGGGCCGGCGGTATCTTTCCGGTCGCGACCGCGGCGATCGCCGATCGCGTGCCGCTCGAACGGCGCGGTTCGGCGCTCGGACTTCTCGGCGCGGTGTGGGGACTCGCGGCGATCGTCGGGCCGACCGTCGGCGGGATCGCGACGCATTTCTTTTCGTGGCACTGGATCTTCGCGGCCAACGTCCCGCTCGCGATCGTCGTCATCGTGCTCGCGCTCCGACACGTTCCCGCCTCGGCGATCCGCGCGCGCGGCCCGCTCGACGTCGCGGGGATCGCGCTGCTGGCGATCGGCCTGCTCGGCGTGATGGTCGGTCTCACGCGACTCGATCCGCGCGCGGCGAGTTTCGGTGCGGGCGCGACGACGGTCGCGCTCGTCGTCGCGGCGCTCGCCTTCGTCGCGCTCGTTCCGGTCGAGCGACGCGCCGCCGCGCCGATCATCGCGCCCAAACTCTTCGCGACGCGGCAACTCGCGGTGACGTACGCGCTCGAACTCGGGATCGGGCTCCTCGAAGGCGCGCTCTTCTTCATCCCGGCCGCGCTCGTGGCGGCCGACGGCCTCACGGCGATCGCCGCGGGCGGGGTCGCCGCGCTCGGCGCCGTGATGTTCGTCGCGATCATCCCGCTCGCCGGCCGCGCGCTCGACGTGTACGGAAGTCGCGCCGTCCTGCTCGTCGGCTCGTCGCTCACCGCGATCGGACTCTTACTCTTCGCGGAGTCGCTCGAGACGCTCTGGCTCGCGATCGTCGGCATCGTGATCGCGGGCGTCGGATTCGGTGCGTTGCTCGGCGCGCCGACGCGCTACATCATCACGAACGAAGTGCCGAGCTCGTCGCGCGCGACGGGCGTCGGCCTGCTCAGCATCTTCCTCATCATCGGCCAGATCTTCGGCGGCTCGCTCGCGGGCGGCGTCGTCGGAACCGGTATCGACGATCCCGCGGCGTATAAACTCGCGTACGAATTATTCGCGGGCGTCGCGGCGCTCGCCACCATCGGTACCTTACTGCTCGCATCGCGCGACCGGGAGCGAAAGATCCCGCTCGCGTCGTAATCACGCGATCGAACGCGTCACCTCACACGAAGCGAAGGGATACGGCGTGCAACTCGGGATGATCGGCCTCGGCCGCATGGGCGCGAACATGGTCCGTCGTTTGATCCGGAACGGCCACGACTGCGTCGTCTACGATCGGAGCGCTGCCGCGGTCGGGGGGCTCGCGGCCGACGGTGCGACGGGCTCTTCCGGCCTCGCCGACTTCGTGGGAAAACTCTCGAAGCCGCGCGCGATCTGGCTGATGGTTCCGGCCGGCGCCGTCGACGCGAGCATCGACGAACTCGTGCCGCTGCTCGAAGCGGGCGACGTGCTCATCGACGGCGGTAACTCGTATTACGTCGACGACATCGTGCGTGCGAATCGGCTACGCGCGAAGCACGTCGACTACGTCGACGTCGGCACGAGCGGCGGCGTGTGGGGACTCGAGCGCGGCTATTGCATGATGATCGGCGGCCCCGATGCCGTCGTCGAACGCCTCGACCCGATCTTCAAGACGCTCGCGCCCGGCCCGGGTTCGATCGAACGGACGCCCGGACGCCCGGAGAATCGCGGCACGGCCGAACTCGGCTACCTCCACTGCGGCGGGAACGGCGCGGGCCACTTCGTCAAGATGGTACACAACGGCATCGAATACGGCATCATGGCCGCGTACGCCGAAGGTCTCGGCGTCTTACGCGATGCGAATATCGGCAAGGTCGCGACGACCGAACACGATGCCGAGACGACGCCCTTGCGCGACCCCGAGAACTATCGATTCGATTTCGCACTCGGGGACGTCGCCGAAGTGTGGCGTCGCGGCAGCGTCATCTCGTCGTGGCTCTTGGATCTCGCCGCGTCCGCGCTCGTCGACGATCCGGAGCTCACGAAATTCGCCGGCCGCGTCTCCGATTCGGGCGAGGGTCGTTGGACGATCAAGGCCGCGATCGACGAAGGCGTGCCCGTTCCGGTCCTCACCGCCGCGCTCTACGCGCGCTTCAGTTCGCGCGGCAAAGCGGATTTTCAGGATAAGATCCTCTCCGCGCTCCGCTTCCAATTCGGCGGCCATCTCGAACTGCCGAGCACGTAGGACGTAAAGACGATCGCAAGAAGCGCGAATAGCGTCGAATGAAACGGAGTCGAACGGACGTCGTCCGGCTCGACCATCGAGAAGGCTTCGTCGAGGTCCGGCGGCTACGCTCCGGAGAGACGGCTCCGAACGTACGACAGGACCCGATCGCAACGCGCGAGTGCTCGCCGCGCATCGTCGGTACCGATCACGTCGCCCGGATCGACGTCGCCGACGGCGTCGGGATAGCGCGACGTGAGGTAGTAGAGATCGAGCGCGGATGCATCGGCCTCGAGGACGCTCGCACCCGGCTCGTGCGCGATGAGTTCGCGTACGAGCGTCGTCGCGGCATGCGTTCGCGGATGATCGTCCGCGATCCAAACGAGTACCGCCTTGAGAGCCTTTCCGACGGCCTGTTGCGCGTGAAAGGCGGCGAGCGACGGTTCGCCTTCGAGCATCGCGCGAGCACCCCGAAGATCGCGCTCGGCCGTCGCGAGCCACGACGCGGCGACGGCCTTACGGTCGCGCTGCATCGTAGACGAGCCGCGCGTCGTGCAACGCGTCGTACCAGTAACCGGACTCGTGGGTCGCGACCGTCGTGAACTCTTCCGGCGTGAGGACGGTGAGGTCGAACGAGACGCCCGGCAACGCCCGCTCGACGAGATCTTCACCGCGCGCCGGTCCACGAAGCGACGTGCGACGGACGATCACGAGGTCGAGGTCGCTATCCGGCCCGACGGAATCTCTCGCGAACGACCCGTAAACGTACACGGCTTCGACGTCGGGAAACGATCGTGCGGCCGCGACGAACGTTTCGAGCCCTTCGGCGAGCGCCGCATGCCGCCGCGCGGCTCGAGTCGCGCGTGCCTCGATCGACGACGCCGACGTCGCGACTCGCTTCATCGTCCTCCCGTTCGGTATACTCCCGTCGAACTCCGGGAACGCGGAGCCGCGATCGTGTCCCGTCGCGGCGATCCGTCGGTCGCCGCCTACGCGAGATGCGCGATCGTGAAGCGCGGTACGGATGCGTGCGGATCTTTCAAGAGCAGTTCGAGCCCGCTCTGGATTCCGTACACGCCGCGCGGCGTCCGAACGGTCTGATACGTCGATCTCGCCGCCGGAACGGTCGTCCCGATCTTCGCGGTACGCCAGTCGTCGGTCGACGTCAGCGTGACCATCGCGTTCTTCGCGTTCGGCCCGCCGAGCACGCTCTGCGCGAAGACGAGGTCGCCTTTTTCGAAGCGCATGCCGTCGCAACCGGGGAGTCGCGCGTCGTCGGGTAACGCGACTTGCGTGACGGCCTTCGTCGTCGGATCGATCCGGAAAAACGTCCCGTGTCCGATATGGTTCGCGACGATCGTCCCCGAGGGCGCGATCGCGATGCCGTCCAGACCGGCGCCCCCGGGACCGTCCGGCGGAGCGAAGCGCACGTCCGTGACGAACGTCTCGGGTTCGCCGGTCGGCGAGATGCGGAAGACGATCGGCGAGAGCGTGTCGGTGACGTAGACGGAGCCGTCGGCTGCGATCGCCGCATCGTTCGGAAGATGCTTCCCGGGTGTCGATGCGATGAGGTCGACCGTCCGCACGATCTCGCCCGAGCGCGCGTCGATCGTGAGGACCTTGCAGATGCGCGTCGTGTCGGCCGCCGTCGAACGGACGCTCAGCCCGATATCCGCACTGCACGCGAGGATCGTGCCGCGTTTCTCGTCGGCGACGATCCCGAACGTCGAATGTAGGCTCGGATCGTCGACGAGCGTCGCGATCGTCCCGTCGAAGCCGACGGACGACACGCGGCCGTAGCGCACCGAGCCGACGTAGAAGCGTTGCGTCGCGGCGAGGTACGCCATACTCTCGGGAAAGAGTTCCGGCGCGTCGACCGCGATATCGGCGTCTGCGGCCTGCGAGCGCATCGCGAGACCGCCGAAGTCGAGTGAAGCCGCGCCGATGAGGGCGGCCGTTTTTTGGATGAAACGAGCGCGATTTTCCACGTCGGCGAAATTGTCCGCCGCGCCGCTCCGACCTTTTAGACGGCCGCGGTGACCGGTTCCAAGCGTGCGGTTTCGTCGTCGGTAAACATGCGCGAACGCGTCAGGAAGCGAACGCCCTCGCCGTTTTCGAGCGAGAACATCCCGCCGCGTCCCGGAACGACGTCGATGATGAGCATCGTGTGCTTCCAATATTCGAACTGCGATTCGCTCATGTAGAACGGCGCGCCGCCGATCTCGCCGAGCTTCACGTCGCTCGCGCCGAGCATGAAATCGCCGAGCGGATAACACATCGGACTGCTCCCGTCGCAACACCCGCCCGACTGATGGAACATGAGATCTCCGTTGCGCTTGCGGAGTTTTTCGATGAGCGCGAGCGCGGCTTGCGTCGCGTCGACGCGTTTTGCGGTCGTCTGCATGGTCCCGTCCTTCCGAATCACGTCGCGCCGCGCGCGATCGTACGTGCGAGTCGCCAGAAGAGAAATCCGAAGAAGAGGACGATCGCGACGACCGTCAGCAAATCGGTGAAGCCCGAAAATCCGGCGACGGAATTTCCGCACACCGCGACCGCCGCCTTGGAGAGCCAGAGGTTGAATCGTTCGATCGGATTCGAGCCGAGTCGACCGTCGTGGCGGATCTCCGAGACGATCTCGCTCGGCGCCCACGACGCCTCGTCGATGAGTTCGTGGATCTTGCCGTTCGCGTCGAGCAGGACGAGTCGTTCGGGATGGATGATGCCGACGCGTTCGTCCGGGAACGCCGTCACGTCGTACTTCGCGGCGAAATCGAGGACGCGATCGGGATCGCCCGTGGCGAGCGTCCAACGCGCGGGATCGACGCCGAACGTCCGCGCATATCGCGTCAGGACGTTCGGACGATCGTACGCGGGATCGAGCGAGACCTCGACGAGATGGACCGGTGCGCCGCGGAGCGCCTCCTGGAGCGTCTTGAATTTCGCCGACACGAGCGGACAGGCGCGCGCGTCGCGGCAACGCGTGTAGACGAAGCCGAGCACGACCGTCCGTCCCTGTAACGACGCGAGATCGAACGGCTTCCCGTTCTGATCGACGAACGGCGCGTCGGGCGTGAACTCGTCGAGCGCCACGTGATGGACGTCGCGCAGGATTTGCGGTGCGGCGATATCGGTCGCCGGAGCGCCGGCGCCGATGAGCGTCTCCGCACCGCGCGCGCGGATCTCCGCGAGCGTCCACGGCTTCGCATCCATATCGGCCCGGGCGTCGATTCGCGTGCCCGCTTTGAGCGCGCCGAGCGCGCTCGCCGGATCCACGCGAAAGGTTCCGATACCGGCGGGTTCGCCCGGCGACGCGTCGTAACGGACCACGACCTCGTGCGTCGCGCTCTTCGTCGCGAGCACGAGCCCGTGCAACGGAAGCTCGCGCGAGCGCACGAAAAGCCGAAGGCGATTGCGACAAAAGAGGCGAGGAGCGCCCCACGGCGCATCGAAAAAATTCGCATGACGTCGAAAGCGCGCGAGGTCGACTCGTCACTCGTGCGCCGCGCGTGGACGCCGCGCGAACGCAGCGTCGTGCTCAGCGGCCTCTTCGGACGGCTGCTCATCGCGATCGAACCCTGCATCTGTTTCACCGTTTTCGGCGCCCTGACCATAGCCCTCATCTTCTTCCCGTTACCGGCGTCGGCCCATCTGCGCCGGTACGAATCGGCCGTGATCATCGCGCCGATCTTCGGCTTGGCCGCGGCGGCGTTTCTGGCGTACGCCGTCCTCTTGCTCGTGGCGCCCGTTCGCGCGATCCTCTCGACGTTCTCGCCGATCTTCATCGTCGACGGCTATCTGCGTTACCGCCGACCCGATCGCGAGACGGAGGCCGACTCGAACGGCTACGTCGCGGTCCTGAACGAAGAGCGGCACGCGCTCGCCGAATGGTCGACGCGCGGCGAGACCGCGATCCCGGACAGCATGCGCCCCGCGCTCATCGAGTTCAGCTACGACGGCGGTATCCACCGCATCGACGGGCGTTCGACCGGGTTGCTTCCCGATTCGATGACCCCGACGGCCGTCGGGATGAACGCTCCCCGGTCGTAGCCGGCCGAGCGGCTACGAGCCGTTCGAGTCCTTGAGCAGGATCTTCGGCGAATCGGATGACGGCCAGACGTGACCGAATCCGCTGTTGGTCAGGACGAGGCTCGCGACGATGAAGATCAGGATGATCCCCACGACCGCGGAGATCTTGATGATCGGCGGGATGCCGGCCGAAACCGGGATGACGACCTCGTGGCCGTCTTCCGTGAACCCGCGCGTGTGCTCTCCGTGCGTGTCCTCCACGCGCTACGCTCCGAACACGCCGACGGCGGCGAGGATCACGAGAACGCAGCCGAAGGCCATGAGCCCGAGGAGGATCTTCGTGACGTCGTTATCGAGACCACGCGACTTCCAATCCTTCGCGAGTTGGATCGACGTCGTTCCGCCGACGAGGATCGCCAAGACGAAGGCGATGGATTTTTCGATAGCTGCAGTTGCGCCCATAGCCCTCTACCAGAGATAGAACAGAAAGAACAGTGCGACCCAGATGACGTCGACGAAATGCCAGTACAGCGTTCCGGCCGTCAATCCGAAATACTTCGAGCCCGTGTAGACGCCGCGATTGGCTTGCAGTAAGAGCACGAGCAGATAGATCACGCCCGCGAACACGTGGAATCCGTGCAAGCCCGTCAGCGTGAAGAACGTGGCGCCCATCGTCGAGCCCGCCCACGTGACTTGCGCGTTGTGATACTCGTAGGCCTGACCGCCGAGGAACGCGACGCCGAGCACGATCGTGGCCATCATCCACACGTTGAAGGCCTGGCGTTTGAGGTGCTTCCAGCTCTCCATCGCGAAGTGCATCGTGGCACCCGATCCGAACAGCACGCACGAGTTGATCGCCGCGAACGCGACGTCGAAGCGCGGAAGCTGATGACCCGATTTCGTGATCGGCGGCCAATTCGGCACCGAGTTGCGTAAGTAGACGTATGCGAAGATGAACGCCGAGAAGAGCACGACGTCGGAGATGAGGAACAGCACGAAGCCGAGCAACCGCATATCGCGCGTATCGCGATACACGGGATCGACTTCGTCGTAGCGGATCGCTACGGCTTCGTGCGACGCATTCAGCGCGCTGACGTTGGCGGCCATCGTTCTCTTTCTGAGCGTGCGGGATCAGGCGTGGGCGGGCGTCGGCGCGCTCGGGACGCCGTTCGAACTTCTCTCGTTGTCGAGTCCGACGTACGGCAGCGGCTCGCCGAAGTCGTACGGATTCTTGAGCACCGCCGGGATCGTCTTGAAGTTGTAGTACGGCGGCGGCGAGCTGATCTGCCACTCGAGCGTCCGCGCGTTCCACGGATTCGCGGGCGCGCGCTTGCCCTTGGTGAGGCTCCAGACCATGTTGTAGATCACGATGAGCGTCGAGAGCGCGAGGACGAACGAACCGATCGACGCGACGACGTTCCACGCTTGGAACTGCGGATAGAGTTTGTAATCCGCGACGCGACGCGCCATGCCTTCGAGTCCGAGCCAGTGCATCGGCAAGAACGTCACGTTGAAGGACAGGAACGTCACCCAGAAGTGGATCTGACCGAGCTTGTAGTCCATCATGCGCCCGGTGATCTTCGGCCACCAATAATAGAGGCCGGCGTACATGCCGAACACCGAGCCGCCGAAGAGCACGTAGTGGATGTGGGCGACGACGAAGTACGATCCGTTCGCGAAGTAGTCGAACGGCACGGCGCTCAAGAAGACGCCCGTGATCCCGCCGAACGTGAACGTCGAGATGAACCCGATCGCGAAGAGCATCGCGGGATGGAATTCGATCTTTCCGCCCCAGAGCGTCGCGAGCCACGAGAAGATCTTGATCCCCGTCGGGATCGCGATGATCATCGTGAGGATCATGAACGGCAACTGCAGCCACGGCGCCATGCCGGCGACGAACATGTGGTGCGCCCACACCATGAAGCCGAGGAGCGCGATCGCGATGGACGAGAACGCGATCATCTTGTACCCGAAGATCGGCTTACGCGCGAACGTCGGGAACACTTCGGAGATGATGCCGAACGCGGGCAAGATCATGATGTAGACGGCCGGGTGCGAGTAGAACCAGAACATGTGCTGCCAGAGCAACGGGCTGCCGCCGCGCGCCGGATCGTAGAACGGCACGCCGAACTGACGCTCCAGGAAGAGCGCGAGCAACGCCCCGGCGAGCGCCGTCGTCGCGACCATGTTGAGCATCGCCGTCGCGAGCGACGCCCACACGAAGAGCGGCATGCGCGTGAACGTCATGCCCGGCGCGCGCATCTTGAGGATCGTGACGAGGAAGTTGATGCCGGTGAGCGTCGAGCTGATGCCGATCAAGAAGATCGCGACGCACCACATCGAGGTTCCGGGCGGTCCCTGGAGGGAGATCGGCGGATACTCGGTCCATCCGGCATCGGGCGCGCCGATGAGGAACGAGCTGAACAGGATCACGGCCGCGACCGGATACATCCAAAACGCGGCGAGATTGAGCCACGGAAACGCGACGTCGCGCGCGCCGATCTGTAGCGGCATGACGTAGTTCCCGAAGCCGCCGGTGATGAGCGGGATGATGACCATCCAGACCATCCCCGAGCCGTGCAACGAATAGATTCCGTTGTACGTGTCGTTCGAGATGCCGATCGCGCCGTTGGGCGTGAGTAACTGCGCGCGGATGAGTTCCGCGAGCAGTCCCGAGATGATGAAGAACAGCAGACCCGCGATCATGTACTGAACGCCGATGATCTTGGCGTCGATCGAGAAGATGTACTTCGCGACGATGCCTTGCGGCTCGGGGTGGATGTGGTCGGCGTGCCCGACGTGCCCGCCGGCGTGGGCGGCAGCTACTGCCATACGTCCTCCATGCTCACTTCTTACTCAGGCTTAAAACGTAGGTGGCGAGATCGGCGACGTCCTTGCCGCTGAGCCCGTTCGCTTGCTGGTTCGGCATGACGCCGAGCGACGGGCCGCTCTTACCGTCCGACATGTCCGGACCCTGATATCCATTGACGAGGATGTGCGCGATGCCTTTGGCGTCGACGCTATCGCCCGTCACGAGTTTTGGATGATCGGGGTCCGTCGCGAGTTTCCCGAGACCCGGTCCCACGATCTTCTGGTTGAACGGCGCGATCTGATGGCACGCGGTGCATTTCTGCGCGAACAGCTTTTGGCCGGCGGCGACGTTGCCCATGGCGACGTCGACCTGCGCGCCACCCGCGGGCATCGACGCCTGCTTCGTGAGCCACGCGTCGAAATCGGCCTTGCTCTGCACGACGATCTTCCCCGCCATGTTCGCGTGATTCGTCCCACAGAATTCCGTGCAGACGATCCGATACGTGCCGATGTTCTGCGGCGTGAATCGCAGGGTCTGGACGAGGCCGGGAACCATGTCGGCCTTGATGCGCATCTCCGGCATCCAGAACGAATGCAGGACGTCGACCGACGTGACGTTGAGCGTCACCGGGACGTTGACCGGGAGATGGAACTCGTCGTACACCGACGCCTTGAGTTTCGGATAGCGGAACTCGTAGTTGAACTGATGCCCGATCGCCTCGGTCGTCAGGACGTCGCCCTGCGCGTTCTGTAAGTTCGACCAGATCCGGACCGAAAAGACGCCGATGATCGCGACGAGGATCGCGGGGATGATCGTCCACCACAGCTCGAGTTTCGGCGAGTCGTGGACCTGGATCCCGATCGCGTCGGGACCGTCGGTCGCCTTGCGCCGCCAGACGACCGAGAAATAGATCAGGTATCCGCTGACGTACACGAAGATCGCGTTGCCGACGATCGACATGAAATTGAACAGCCAGTCGATGTCGCCCGCGGGCTCGCCCATGAAGCCGAAGAGCTTCGCGAACGGAAAGATGACGATGACGTAGGACACGATCACATTGAGGACCGTGAGGACGATCGTGACGGGCCAAAAGCCCGGTCCCAAATCGACCTTCTGCGGTGCCGCGTGCTGTGCCAAGGGAGCTCCTTCAACGGGGGTCGGTGCGACGTTCCGCCCGCGAAACGGGCGTATCGAAGCCATTTTAACGGAAAGTATGCATCATCCGCGATGCTTATGGTATCAGCCGTTCGGCGTCGAGGCGACGAACCTCCGCACGAGCGCATCGACGTTCGTGATCGCCGTGCCCACGACGATCGCTCTGGCACCGGCGCCGAAGGCCGCGCTTGCCCGTCGCGCGTCCGCGATTCCTCCTTCGCAAACGGCGAAGGGATGGAGGCTCGCGATCCGCGCGACGAGATCGAGCGCCGGGAGCTCGCGACCCGACGTCGCGTCCGTGTATCCGGCGAGCGTCGTCGCGACGACGTCGGCACCCGCCCGCGTCGCCGCGCGCGCGTCGGCTTCGTCCGCGCAGTCGGCCATGGCGAGGAGCCCTCGCTCGTGCGCGCGGGCGACGAGCGCCTCCACGGTCGCGCCGTCCGGATGCGGACGGAGCGTCGCGTCGAACGCGACGATATCGGCTCCCGCCTCCGCGACCTCGTCGACTTCGGGGAGCGACGAGGTGATATAGGGCGCGAACCCCGGATGCTCGCGTTTGACGATTCCGACGATCGGAAGGGCGACGGCCGCGCGCACGGCCCGAATGCGCTCGGCGCCCTCGATCCGGACGCCGAGCGCGCCGTTTTGCTCGGCGCATCTGGCGAGCAGGGCGATCGTATCGGACCCGGCGAGCGGCGAGGTCGCGCTCGTCTGAACGGAGACGATGAGGCCGCCCGCGAGGCGTTCGCGGACGATCACGCGCCGCCCATTTTGCGGGCCATCCGTGCGGCGCCGCACGCACCGTCGCCGGCGGGCGGCCGGACGGTCGCGTGCGGGAGTCGGGCGGCGACCGAATCCGAGAATGCGGCCGCGAACGGCGCGTCGCGGAACATCCCGCCCGCGTACGAGACGATGCGCTCCGGGGCCGCCGCGAGGCGAGCGTCGACGGTCGCCACGAGATCGGTGAGGTCGGCGGCGCCGCGATCGCGGATCGCGATCGCGTCCGGGTCGCCGTCGGAAGTCGCGCAGGCGAGCACGTCGATCGCGAAGCCGGCCAGTGCGGGCCGGTCGAGACGACCCGTCGCGAAGGCGCGTTGCAACTCGCGCAGGTGTTCCGCGCCGAACGCGCGGAGCGCCAGGTGCTCGAGACGCGAGCGTTCGCCGCGATCGGAGCGACGCATCGCGCAGGCGAGTGCGTTCCGCGCGATCGCGACGGCACTCCCTTCATCACCGAAATAATAACCCCAACCGCCGGCGCGGACGAATCCGCACCCGTCGGCCGTACCGAGCGCGACGCTTCCCGTCCCCGCGACGACGACGATTCCGGGCGCGCCGCCGAGCGCTCCCGCGTGCGCGATCTCGGCATCGTGCACGAAGCGCGTCGTGGCGACGCGGTCGCGCACGCGCGGTGCCGGCGATCCGGGATCGTGTCCGCTGATTCCGGCGACGAGCGCGTGAATCCGCGTCTCCGGCGCGAGCGACGCGGCGGCGAGCGCCGCATCGATCGCGACGTCGAGCGCGTCCGCCTGCCGGGCGAGATCCATCTCCGCGCGGGCCGTGTCCGCGGGCGGACCGAGACCGCGCCCGAGCTCGCGGCCGCCTTCGTCGACCAGGAGCGCGATCGTCGAGCTCTGGCCCCCGTCGATGCCCGCGAAGATCGTCACGGCATGTCGCCGGACGCGCGCTTCGCGACACGCGCGCCCGCGAACCGAAACGGTTCGGCCACGCGGCACACGATTCGCTCGAACGCGCGCGGATCGGTGCCGGTCGTCTCGCGTGCGTGTGCGTGCGCTCGCGCTTCGCTCGCATCGGGATGCGACCGATGGAACGACTCGTGCGCGATCGCGCATGCCACGAACCGGTCGACCTCCGCGTCGCCGCCCGCCGCGCGGATCGCCGCGATCGCGCGCGCGTCGATGCGGATCACGTCGTCTTCGGCGTCGTACTCGGAGAGCAACGCGCTCGCGCCCCAGTCGCCGAGATCCGCGATCTCGACGCGCGTCCCGTTCGCGTTCACGCGCGCGGCGAGCGCGCGGCGTCGGCGTGCGTGGCCGCCGCGACGGGCCTGCGAAGGTCGACGCCGTCGCGTTCCAAGTCGACGCGAAGGCGCGCGGCGTCGACGTCGCGCGGACGGACGTCCTCGCGCACCGCGATCGCCGCGGCCGTCCCCGCCGCCTGGCCGAGCGTCATCACCGTCGGGGTGAGACGCGTCGACGCGTGCGCTTCGTGCGTCGTCGAGATGCAACGCCCCGCGACGAGCAATCCGTCGACGCGTTCGGGGACGAGACAGCGATACGGGATCTCGTAACTCTCGCCCGGCGGAAGCCGATGCGTGACCGTCCCCGCGCCCGTCGGATTGTGGATGTCGATCGGATAGGCGCTCCGCGCGACGGCGTCGTCGAACGTCTTCGAGCCGAGCACGTCGTCGGCCGTGAGCGTGTACGCCCCGACGATCCGACGCGACTCGCGGATGCCGATCTGCGTCCCCGTCGCGGCGATCCGGGCATTCGCGAACCCGGGCACGTCGCGCCGGAAGAACGCGAGTAATTCCGTCACCTGACCGCGGGCCTCGATCTCCGCACGCGTGAGGTCGTCGGGATCGAGCGGATCGACGTCCGTCACGCGCGTCATGTTCACGCTCACTTCGTCGGGATACGGCGAGATGAAAAACGAGACGAGCTCGCGCGGCACCGTCACGTCGCCGCGCGCGCGCGCCGCGTCCCACAGCGTCCGCAAGCCCGCGACCGCGGTGAGCGATGCGGCGTCGCGCGCTTCGGGCGCGAGGCTCGTGCGCATCTCGCCTTCGCGATCGCGTACGTAGCGCGCGGTTTCCGCGAGGTCGACGTGGCTGAGCCGGAACATGAGGCTCGCGGGTTGCACCCGACCCTTCGCGTCGCCCGCCCGCATCTCGACGCCGGCCGACGCGGCGACGTACGCGTCGGCCGACGCGTCGATCGTCACGGTCGCTTCGTACTCGCGGATCCCCGCGACCGTCGCGACGCGCGCGCCGCGGACCGCCCGCGTCCGCGGATCGACGATCGTTTCGAGGAAGAGCGCGTGAAGCAATAATCGAACGCCGCTCTCGCGCATCATCTCGAACAATAATGCCTTGTGGATCTCGGGATCGAACGGCGTGATCGTCGGCACGTAATCGGAGGCGTCGCCGATGTGGCCCTGCGAACCGCCGCGGGCGACGAGTCGCTCGACGATCTCTTGCGCGATGCCGCCGACGATCCGATCGGAACCCGCGTGGAACGTCATCCACGGACCGACCATCGCCGCCGTCGCCGTTCCGCCGAGAAATCCGTACCGCTCGACGAGCAACGTTCGCGCGCCGTGCCGCGCCGCGGCGAGCGCGGCCGCGCACCCCGCATTTCCGCCCCCGATCACGAGCACGTCGAACCTTCGCTCCACGCGTTGCTCTTCTCACGGTCGCGTTCGATGCCTCCGCTCGACGCCCGGATGATCGAAAGCCCGGCTCGCGAAACATCCCCGGCGGGTTCGGCGCGGCGCTTCGTCGCGCGTCGCGATGCGCGAACGGCATCGCGCGAGCGACGTACGTTTACGAGCGCGGCCCGACGGCGATCCGCGCGCGAGCGGCGGGGCTCCCGTCGACCGCGAATCCCGATTCATGTTCTCGAAAACGGCGGCGTTTCGCGATGCGCTGGACGCGGCTTCCGGAAAACGGCACGGAAGGCATGCCGAAGCGCTCGCGCGCGCGCTCCGCGCCCGCAAGCCGCACGCGCGAACGCTGCTCGACGTCGGATGCGGGACGGGCGCGCATCTCGCGGAATTCGCGCGACTCGGTTTCGCGTGCCGCGGGATCGATAACGATCCGCAGATGGTCGCCCTCGCGCGCGCGCGCTGCCCCGACGTCGAGATCGATTGCGTCGATATGCACGACTTCGATCTCGCCGCACGCTTCGACGTGGTCGTCGCGCTCTCCGGAACGACGGCGTACGCGCGCCTCCCGGCACGACTGACGGCGACGATCGCACGACTCGCGGCGCACCTCGCACCGGACGGCATCGTCGTCGTCGAAGCGTTCTTCGGTCCGACCGAATTCGAGCCCGGCCGCGTCGATGCGGTCTTCGTCGACGAACCGGATCTCAAGATCGCACGGATGAGCCTGAGCAAACGGATGGGCAAGATCGCGATCCTCGACTATCACTATCTCGTCGCTTCGAAGACCGGCGTCGAACGCCACTTCGAACGCCACGAACTCGGGCTCTTCGACGACGCGACGTATCGCGACGCCTTCGCGGACGCCGGCCTCGCGCTCGAGCGATGCGATCTTTCCGAAGAGGTTTTCCGACGACGCGTCTTTGCCGGGATCGCTCGGGGGTGAGGCGCGCGATTCGGATCGCGAGCACGTTCGGCCGTTCGAATGTGGCCGTCGCCGACGTGCCGAACCGAAGACGATGCATTATCGGACGTTATGTGTTTATTTGCTCGCCGTCGTTTCGCTCGGGGGATGCTCGGGTTCGCCCGGGACCTCGTCCGACCGGCCGTCGATCGCACGATTGGCGATCTCGCTACGCGGTTCGCCGTCGCTGACCGCCACGTCGGCCGCGACGTCGTTTCCCGTTACCGTGACCGCCTTCGCGAACGACGGCACGCCGATCGTCGGCGCCTACGACGAAGGGGTGACGGTCGCGCTCGAATCGCCGGTCTGCTCGACGCTCGGCCTCGTCGGCGGCTCGCCGCAGAGTAGCGCGACGCCCTACTCACCGACGCTCTGCGGTCCGATTCCGCCGAAGATCGACGGCGCGCTCGTGACCCTCGTTTCGTCGAGCGCGACCGCGGTCTCGCTCGCCTGGGACGGTACGCCGATCGGCGCGCCGGGTATTCTGAAGGCGTCGGCGCCCGGGGTTCCGACCGTACAGGTCACCTTCCCGACGAATTGATACCGTTCAGATATAGCGCTTCGTCGTCGGCCACCAGGTCGCGATCGGCTCGATCGGTTTCGTGCACACGTAGATCGCGAGATCGTTGAAATCCGGCAGCACGTACGCGTCGTGGTAGACGGCGACTTCGCGGACGTCGCGCCACTCGCCGCGAAGCGCGGCGGCATCCACGCCGACGGCGATCACGACCTCACCCGACGCCCCGCGCGGACCGTAGAGAAAGTAATTGTTGTGGCCGCTGATCGCGTGGGGCAGCGCGTAGGGCGCGCCGAGGAGATCGACGGCCGACGCTTGGCCGTAATCGCGCGTGAACACGACCGCCGCGCGTCGCTGCGAGGGCGGGAGCGCGTCGTAGACGTCCGCGATCTTGGCGACGAGCGTATCCCAACCGAGCTGGTCGGCGAAGTGCTGCGGCACGACGCCCTCGGGATGCTTCTCCATCTTGATCCCGCGAAAATCCAACAGATGCTCGTAGCGGACGAACGTGTCGAGGGGTAGGAGCGGGAACGCCTCGGGCGCGATCGCGATCCCCGCGATCAGCAGCAACGCACCGTACGCCGCCGTCGCGAAACGGATTGCGAGCAGACGCGATTCGAGGAGCGTCGCTCCTGCCGCGAAGAGCACGGGGTAGATCGGCGCGAGATAGTACACTTTCGCGCCGAGCACGAGATAGACGATCGAGAGTAGGACGTACGCGATGCCGTACCAGCGTAACGGCGCGCCGTCGCGCGTGAAGAGGAGCGCGTAGAGGCCGCAGATCCAGATCGGCGCGGCGAGCGGATTCATCATGAGGATCTGCTGGAGGTAGAACGCGAGCGGCCCGACGACGACGTTCTTGTTCTCGGCCGCGTGTTCGAGGACCGCGAGCTGCGGCCACCCGTGCCGTCCTTGCCACACGAGCGTCGGCGCGACGATCGCGAGCGCGATCGCGACGGCACCGTAGAATCCGGGACGCACGAGCGAGCGACGCATCGGCGTCAGCGCGACCGCGACGACGCACGATCCGAGATAGAAGAACATCGAATACTTGTTGATGAGGCCGAGACCGGTCACGAGTCCGAGTAGCGCCCACCGCCAGGGCCGATCGTCCTCGTCCGCCTTCGCGAAGAGATACGCGGAACCGATCCAGAGGAGCGGCTCGAACGCGTTCATCGTCAGGAGGTTGCCGACCGCGAGATAGAACGGAGCCAAAGCGATCCCGAGCATCGCGATCCCTTGCGCCACCGCGTTCCCGCCGAGCCGCCGCGTGAGTCGTCCCGTGAGGACGACCGTCGCGGCCGCCGCGATCGCCGGTAAAAGTCGCAACGCGTAGAGCGACGTTCCCATCAGCGTCGCGAGCTTCGCGATCACCGCGATGAGCGGCGGCTGGTCGACGTAACCCCACGCGAGATGTCGCGCGCACGAGACGAAGTAGAGTTCGTCGCGTTGGTAGCCGTATTTTCCGGCATTGAGGATGTGGAAGGCGAACGTAGCGAAGCCGAAAACGATCGCGAGTACCGTCGTCGCATCGATACTGAAGGATTCGGTTGCGGCGCTCCGGGATTTAGCGATATGACCAACGGCTCGCAAGCCCACAAGCTCCTCTTCTGTTCGACCTTTATCGAAACGCATCGGAAGTTCGACCCGGCGGAACTTCCCTGGCCCGATCTCGATGAGACTTCCATCGACCGCCTGCGTTCGATTCCCTTTTGGGCCGTCGCGCTCGCGGCCGAACGCAACGCCGGTTATATGGTGACCGCGTTTGCCGATCGCGTCGCCGACCCGCTCGTCCGCACGGCGCTCGCGGTGCAAGGCGTCGAAGAGACGCGACACGCGAAGCTGCTCGCGACGATGCTCGAGCGCTACGGCATCGCGATCGAGGAGAAATCGATCCCGCCGTCTCCGCCGACCGAACGCGCATTTCTCGATTTCGGCTACGAAGAATGCATCGATTCGTTTTTCGGATTCGGCATCTTCGGGCTCGCGAAGGCGATCCAACTCTTCGTTCCGGCGTTGACCGATATCTTCGAGGTCGTGTTGCTCGAAGAGGCGCGCCACGTGACCTTCTTCGTCAACTGGATCGCGTACGAACGGATCCGACGCGGTCGCGGTCACGTCGCGCTCGCGTTGTTCGCGACGGGCCTCGGCTACGCGCGCGCGGTGAAGCGCATCCTCACGACGTTCGCGCCGAGCGGCACCTCCGACGGGATGAAGACGCAGGGCGTCGGCTTCGGCGCCGAAGGGGCGTTCGCACTCTTCGACGACGTCACGTGGCGTTCGTTCCTCCGGTCGTGCGTCGACGGGAACACGCATTACATGCGGGCCATGCCCGCGGGCCTGCTCACGCCGACCGTCCTTCCGAATATCGCGAAATTCGCGATGGCGCTCCCCATCCCGTCGTTCGGGAAGATCGACTCGGCGCCGCCGGCGCTGCGCCAGATCGCCTGACGCGAGGCGTACCTCACGCGTCGCGGCGCGCGACGACGACCGCGACGATCGCGTCCGGGGCGGCGCCGCGAACCTCCTCGACGGCGAGCGCGACGACCTGCGCGGCCTCGGCGAGCGTGCCGAGATCCGCGACGCGCGAACCGTAGACGAGATGGACGTCGGGCAGCGCGCGTCCGACGTCGCCGAAATTCGTCGCGTCCTCGAGCGTCGTCGCGAGATCGCGCGCGAGCCGCGCGACCGTCGTCGCGACGACGGACGCCCGCTTGTCGACGAGACGGACGACGCCGCGCGCATCGACGACGCACGCGTCGGTCGTGCGTCCGGCCGTCGTGACGTACGCGACGAACTCGCCCGCGACGCACGCGCGCCGAAGCGACGTCGGTTCGACGCGTAACGCCGTCGCCGCCGCGTTCGCACGATCCGCGTCGGTCGCGCGGATATCGGACGCACGATCCGCGACCGCGGCCGTCGCGCCCGATGCCGTCGCGCGGACGAGATTGCGCCGCGCGTCGATCTCGATCGTGACCTCCACGAGTTCCGGCGACGCGCCCGCGGCGACGACGCGATCGAACGCCTCCCGCCGGATCCGGACGACGTCGTCCGGGGTCGGCGCGACGATCGTGCGCTCGACGACGTCGCGCACGAGCGCGAGCGCGACGCCGACGGGCGAGATCACTTCCGCATCGCGCGCGAGACGATGCCGCAACCCGAGCCGTTCGCCCGCGAACGGAACGAGCGCGGCGGCACCGCCTCCGCCCCCGACGAGTTCGACGTCCTCGCGCGCGAGCGCGTAATCCGCGATCAGTTCGTCGATCGCGACGCGCAGCTTCTCGACGCTCCGTTCGAGGATCGCGCGCGCGAGCGCTTCGGGCGTCATCTCGCACCGCTCCGACACGAGTTCGAACGCGCGTAGCGCGGCATCGTCGTCGCCGCGCGCGAAATCGCCCGTCGGCACGAAGCCGAGTACGTTCGCGGCGCACGTCGGCGTCAGCGTGAAGCGCCGGCCGCTCTCGCAGACGATCGCGAGGTAGTCGTCGGGATCGCCCGCGAGCGGCCGCACCGTCTCGACGCGCGCGCCGTCGAATTCGGTCGAATCGGCGAAGCACGCGTACCCGAGTCCGGCGATGTGCGCCGAACGCGGACCCACGTCGCGCAGTACCGCCACCCCGCGCGCGTCGCGGGCGATGCGCGGAACGCTCCCGCCCGCGATCGCGAGCGTGCGTACGTCGAGCGTCCGCAACATCGTGCGATGCCCGCCGACGCGCGCCGGTCGCATCTGCGGCTGGCCGCGCCGGACGACCGAACAGTCGGCGCTCGTCCCGCCGACCTCGATGAAGATACCGTCGGTCACGTTCTCGTGCAATAACGCGCCCGCGATCCCCGCGGCGGGTCCCGAGAGCATCGTGAGGATCGGCCGACGCGCCACCTCCGCGACGTCCATCACGCCGCCGTCGCTGCGCATGATCATGAGCGGCACGCCGATCCCCGCACGCGCGACGGAATCCGCCGTCATCCGCGCGGTCCGTTCCATCCGCGGCAAGATCGCCGCATTGAGGATCGCCGTGCGCGTCCGCGCCCGCAGTCCGTAGCTCGCCGCGACCTCGTGTCCCGCGGTCGCGATCGACCCGCGCTCGCGCGCGTACGTCGCGATCCGACGTTCGCGTGCGGGTGCGTCGACGCCGAAGGCCTCGCTCGCGACGATCGTCTGCGCGCCGTCCGCGAGCAACGCGTCGACCGCGCGTGCGCCCGCGCGCTCGTCGTCCGCACGCGCGAACGCGATCCGCGGGACCAGGCTCGCGTTCGGTCCGAGGACGATCGGCGGCACGCGCAGTTGCGCCCGCGCGAGCCATCCGAAACGGCCGTGCAATCCGACGACCCCGACGCTCGCGACGTCGCCTTCGAGTAACGCGTTCGTGGCCTGCGTCGTGGAGTGCGCGATGAACGCGATCCGCGCCGCCTCGACCCCGGGCGCCTCGAGCGCGCGCCCGATTCCGGCGACGATCCCCTCGGCGACGCCGCCCGGCGCGTCGTGCGTCGTGGGAACCTTCACGCGCGCGACGATCGCCCGCGTCGCGGCGTCGATGACGACGACGTCGGTGAACGTGCCGCCGACGTCGATCCCGACGCGTAACGCCGCCGCGCGCGCGGCGGTCACGGCCGGAACGGCGCGCCGAGCGAGATCGTGAGCGGCGTTTTCTGCGCGCCGCGTTGGATATCGTAGACGTGCGGCAAGCCGTCGTACGCGCGCGCCTGCGCCTGAAACGTGCCGTACTCCCACCAGAATTTGCCGTCGATCCGTTCGATCACGTCGTTCGTGCGAAAGCCCGCGGCGTACGCCGGACCGCCGGGCCGGACGAACGCGCGCATCTGACCGTCGGGCGTTTTGAAGAGCGTGTAGAGAAACGTCGGCGCGTCGCCCTTACGATGGGCGAGACCGTCGTCGAATAACGTGCGCGCGAGTTCGGGCCGCTCGAGCGTCCACGTCTCCATCCGAAAGTACGCGGCGAGCCCCGCGCGCGCGAGCGCGTCGTCGTCGGGCGCGCGCTCGGGCCGATCGCTCGCGTCCCACCACTCGTCGACGGGCCAGCCCGCGCAATCGCGTAACGTCACGCCCGTCTCCCACGCGTTCGTCGTCTGCGACGGGTCGGCCGGAATCGTCGACGAGACGACCACGAGCGCCGCGTACGGCCGTTCGGAACACGGCGCGTCGGGGGGCGCCGCGTCGAGCAACGTCGCGCGGAAGCCGCGCCATCCGCGCGCGATGCGGTCGTAGACCGCGCGCGCCGCGGCGACCGAGAGCCCGCGATCCGCGGGCGCCACGGCGATCGTATCCGCGGCCCCCGCGCGCGCGCCGATCGCGGCGATCGTATTGGTCGCGGCGCTTCGCGCCGTCGTCTCCGCCGCGGCCGCCGCCGACGCGAGACGGAACGGTTGGACGCCGAGAAGCGCGCCGCCGCCGAGCGCGACCGCGAGCGTCGCGACGACGGCGACGCCGACCTGAAACGGCAGCGTCGCGCGCGTGATCTCGTCGACGCGAACGCCCGTGAAGTTCGCGACCCACACGTTCTGCGTGTTCGTCGGATCGCAGACGTTCTGCACTTGCACGACCGCCATGATCGCGGCGACGAGCGTGACCGCCGGTAACGCACCGAGACCCGCCAATACCGTGTAGACCGCGATGCCGACGCCGAACGGGTTGAGCGGACCGCGATAGAGCGCGAGCGGCGAGAAGAGCCCGAAGAGGACGACGTAGGCGAACCACGAGCGGGGCGCGATCGCGCCGACGAGCGGTGCGAGCGCGGCCTTCACGCTCGGCAAACCCGTCGCGACGAGGAGCATGCCGATGCCCATGAACAGCACGATCGCGGGCGCGACGTCCTCGACGCCGCGGATCGCGGACGCGACGAACGTCGCGACCGCACGCTTCGGTGCGACCGCGAGCACGCCGTAGACCGCGGCGAGCGCGAACGCCACGACCGGACTCGCGCCGAGGAAAAAATAGAACGCGATCGGCAGCACGGGCGTGACGAGCGCGTGGAGCGGCGCGCGTTTGCGTGCGAGCGGTTCGTCCGCGGCGACGGCCCACGTGGCGTAGCCGCGCGTCGCGCGAAAGCGCGCGAACGCGAACGCGCCGAGCGCGACGCAATCGATCGCGGCGAGCGCGAGCGCGTACGGTTGCATCTGCGCGCGCTCCACGCCGAAGGTCTTCGTGTAGAACGTCCACTGCGCCACGTTGAAGACGAAGCCGAGCGCGAACGCGAGTAAGAACAACGTCGCGGCCGTCTTACGCGGCACGCCGATCGTCATCATGATCGGCAGGACGATCGAACCCACCATCACGATCGCGCCGAGTCCGGTCAGCGACGTGAACAGGAGCGCGACCGCGGCGCAGAGCGCGAGCGCGAGAACGGCCGGGCGGTCGCCGCCGAACTCCGCGGCGTAACTCACGATCGTCTCGGCGATCCCCGTCGCGAGCGTGACGCGCGAGAGCAGCGCGCCGAAGATCACCGTCACGATGACGGGCGCGAGCTTCGCCGTGCCGTCGACGATCGTCGTTTCGACTCCGGTCGCGCCCGCGCCCGACACGACCGCGACGCCGAGCGCCATGAGCGGTACCGCGAGCAACGCCGGCACGAGCCGCGCGTACATCAGACCCGCCGCGACCGCGAAGATCGCGAGCATGGCGAGGCCCTCCGCGAGGGTCGCCGTCACGGTGCGGTTTCGAGTCCGATCGCGTCGTCGAACGACGGCAACGTCTTGTGCGCGACGTAATCGCGATACGTCGCATCCGTGATCCGATCGGCGCGCACGATCGCGCGATCGGCGGCGACGCGATACCGTTCCAGCACGCTCGCTTCGTGGCTCGCGCGATCTTCGTACTCCCACGCCGCGCGCACGAGCGGTTCGAGTTCGAGCATGGAATCGCGCTCCTCCCAGAAGAGATATTTCGTCACGTTGAGACCGCGATAGACGTAGCCGTCGTGGCCGCCTCCGACGTTCGCGCGCGCGTCGTCGTAATACGCGCGCGCCTCGTTCGAGATCTGGAATTCGCGACCGAGCGCGTCGTACCGCCGTGCCGCGAGAAACATCACGCGCGCCGCGTTGGCGTGGAGCGGCGGCGCCGGTGCGAGCCGGAGGTGCGCCTCGGCGTCTTCCGCCGCGAGCCGGAGCGCCGAGAGATCCATCTTCGTCGCGACGCTCGCGAGATCGGACGCGAAGGGATCGGACCAGAAGAGATAGTCGCCGTACTCGCGCGGGTTGTCGCGCACGAGCACGCCGCAACGCGCGAGGTCGGTGAGATCGCTCGCGTAGCGCGCGTCCTCCGTCCCGAAGAACGCGCGCGCGAACGTGCGCGGAAAGCCGACGCGATCGACGCTCCCGCGTTCCCACGCGCTCGCCGCGGCATACGCGATCGGGTACCACGTCGCCTCGAAGAGCGTCTCGCCGTCGTCGTGCCAGACCGTCTGGAACAAGCCGAGCACGCCCGCGTCCTTGCCTTCGCGCGTGAAGCGCTCGATGTTCGAAAGCGCGCCGTCGAGATCGGGATAGATCTCGTTCCAATTCAGCGCTCCGGGCGCCACGAGTTGTTCGAATCCGCCGCGTGCGATGCGATCGATGTACGGCCGAAACGTTTTCTCGCGACCGTAATGCCAGTTCACGAACACGAGCGATTTCGGCAGACTCGCGAAGAGTTCGGGATGCTGCGAGAGCGCGTCGTCCCAGATGAGCGGTCGACCGCCGCCGTGCGTCACCACGAAATTCGCCGTATCGATCACGTGACGCGCGTACACGGGTCCGTCGCCTTGGCGGGCGACGAGATCCCGCGCCGCACCGCGCCCGAGATCGCTCGGTTCGTCCGATCCGATATGGAAGAACGGCGGATGCGGCACCGCACGCAGTTCGTCCGCGATGAGATCGTCCGTATACGCTTCGCCCGCGGGCGCCGCGGGAGAGAGTAAGTATCCGTGCGGGAGTTCGGCGAGCGGCGCGTAGCGTTCGTACGCGAGCGTTCCGTGCATGTGCGCGAACGTCTGTTGCTCGGGGATCAGCGCGACGTGAAAGCGCGCGGCGTAGCGCGCGAGCGCGCGGAGTTCGTCCGGCGCGATCCCGTCGAGCGGCGCCGGAAGCGGATGCTCCGGAGCGACGAAGACGTGCTCGAAGTACGGCGAGTAGCCGTTCATCTTCAAGCCCGCGATCGTGCGGATCCGTTCCTCGAAGTATCGTAGCGTCGGGAGCGGTCCGCGCGAGACGTCGTCGGAGAGGATCCGCCAACGCATCGCGGGCGCGTCTTCGATCCGACCGCACGTCAGGCGCAAACGCCCGTCGTCCGTGCGTTCCGCGGCTTGCGCGAGGGTCGCGAACGCGTCGAACGCCGCCTCGTCGTCGCTCGCGACGATGCGGACGCCCGCGCGATCGACGTCGAGCGCGTACCGTTCGCGCGTGCCGCCGGAGACGGCGATGCGGACGTCGAGCGCGGCGTTCGCTTCCGCGCCCGTCCGCCCGGCGCGGGCGAAGCGCGCGTCGAGCGCCCGCCAACGCGCGAGCGCGAGTTCGGGACCCGCGTCGGCGCCCGCTCGCTTCGCCCGACGTTCGAGCGCGGCGCGCAAGCGCACCGGATCGAGCGCGCAACCGACTCGCGACCGCACGAGTGCGGGTGCCGGAAGGAAGGTCGGCGTCGCGGCCGCCGCCGACGGGTTCGCGAAATCCGAGCAGGCGAGCAGGCCGCCGAGAACCAGCGCCGTTCGCACGTCCCTCACGACGGGGCAGTTCAACGCGCCGCGCGGCCGCCCCGGTCCCGCCTCGGCGCGTTCGCGTCCGCTCTCTTTACGCAAGCGCGACGGACAAACGTGACGCGCTTCGGTACACAACGCGTCCGGTCCGACCGATACCACATACGTTGCGAGAAACTAATTCTCGCTCGAGTGTCAAGGAGGACCCTCATGCTCCGCTTCCTATCCCGCACGATCCGTACCGCCGTGCTCCCCGCGCTCGTCACGATCTTCGCCCTCGGCGCGAACGGCGCGCTCGCCGACGCGACCACGACGACCGGCACCATGATCGTCAATGCGACCGTCATCAACGCCTGCCTGCTCACGGTCGGACCGATGGCCTTCGGCAACTATAACGGCACCGCCGCGAGCGCGACGGCCGTGATGACGACGACCTGTACCTCGGGCGGCACCCCGGTCCTCAGCGCGGACGCCGGCCAGAACGCCGGAACCGCGGCGAATTTCGCCGGACGCGCCATGAAGAGCGGCACGACGCTCCTTCCCTACCAAGTCTACACGACCGCGGCGGCGACGACCGTATGGGGCGACGGCACGGGCGGAAGCGCGACGATCCCCGTGACCCCGGGCGTCGCGACGCTCACGAACGTCTACGGTAAGATCGCGGGCGGTCTCTACACGGTCGGGAGCGGCGTCTACACCGACAACGTTACCGTCACGCTGACCTACTAAGGAATGCCTCGCCTCCGGATCGGAGCGCTCGCGGTCGTCTGCTCGTACGCGATCGCGAGCGTCGCGGTCGCGCGCGCGCAGAACGTCCAACCCGCGAGCATCGCCGTCGCCCCGATCTCGGTCGAACTCGGCGCGGGGAAGCAGTCGGAGGCGGTCGCGGTCACGAACGCCGGCGACCAGGCGCTCGTCGTCGACGTCCGCGCGTATGCGTGGCAACAGAGCGAAAGCTCGAATCTCGTCCTCTCGGAAGCCGCGGGTTTGCTCGTCTACCCGCGGCGCCTCGTTTTGGGGCCGCACGAAACGCATAACGTCCGCGTCGGCTCGCTCGAGGCGCCGAGCGATACCGAACGCGCATACCGCCTCTCGTTCACGCAGATCGAAGATCCCTCGCAACCGCACGTGGAGATGATCACCTATCGCGTGCGCGTGACGATGCCGGTCTTCCTCGCCGCGGCCGGAGCCGCGACGCCCGCGACGCGCGTGGCACGGTTGGTCCGAAGCGATCGCGCGTGGTCGGTCCGCATCGCGAACGACGGTACCGAACACGACGTCGTGCGCTCGGTCGCGGTCGCGGCGTTCGACCGTAACGGCGCGCGCGTCGCCGAGGCGCAGAGCCACGGCTGGTATGCGTTACCGCGTTCGTTATCGGCGATCGCCGTCACGCTTCCGCCCGACGTCTGCGCGCGAGCGCAACGCTTCGTCGTAACGGGATCGACCGAACGCGCGGTGCTCCCGGATTTCGCGGTCGACCGAAGCGTCGCATGTTCCGGGCGTCCGTAGCGATCGCGTTCGCGATCGTTTTCGGTTTCTTCGGAACCGCGCGCTCGGCGTGCGCGGATGACGAGACCCTGCTCGTCGCCGCCGACGTGAACGGTTCGTCGGTCGGCGACGTGCGCGCCGTCGTCGACGGACCGCGACTCGTCGATCTCGACGCACGCGATCTCGCCCGCGACGGCATTCCGATTCCGCCCGCCGCGATCGATCCGTCGACCGACCGCATCTCACCGCAACGACTCGGGCCGCGCACGACCGTCACCTACGACGACGACGCGATGCTCGCGCACTTCACCGTCGTCAACACCAAAACGCAGACGATCGACGTCTCCGCGCCCTCCGCATTACGTTCGGACGTGCGCCATCCGAGCGCGTATGCGAATTACGATCTGCTCGAGGTTTCCGGCAACACGGGGCGCCTCGGCATCGATGCCGGTGCGACGGTCGGTACGACGCAACTCGTCGCGACGGGCGCGATCGGCGATTCGTACGCGCAACCGCAAGTCTTCGCCGAGCACGATCTTCCCGATCGTCGGACGGCGTTGTTCGCCGGTCGCTTCCAGAGCGCGTCGACCGCGGGCGATTCGGGATCGAATTTGGAGGGCGTATCGTATCGACGCGATTTCGGCCTCGATCCCGCGCGACCGAGCTTTCCGCTCCCCGCATTCTCGGGCGTCGCGACGCAGCCCGCGACGGCGGACATCTACGTGAACGGCAGCCTGCGCGAGAGCGTGCCGATCGCACCGGGACCCTACGCGCTGCAGGGGATCGCGGGCGCTTCGGACGCGAACGTGCGCGTCGTCCTGCGTAACGCCGACGGGAGCGCGCGTTCGTTCGACGAAACGCTCGTCGCACAACCCTCGTTACTCGCGATGGGTTCGAGCGATTACTCGTACTCCGCCGGACGCGACGTCGACCGTGGCGACTTCGCGCTAACGGCGGCCCGGCGCGTCGGCGTGACCGATCGGCTGACGCTCGGACTGGTCTCGCGCGCGCAAACCGGTCGCGATCTCGTGCGACTCTCGAGCGACGTCGCGATCGGACGCGCGACGCTCGCCCACCTCGCCGTCGAAGATCTCGCGGGACACCCGGGCGTGGAAGGCTCGGTCCAACTCGCATCGCGTTCCGATACGGTACAGGCGACGTATTCGGCGCGCTCCGCGGAACCGCTCGCGTTCGCGGCGACGACGATCGGCGGAGGGCAGGATCGGCAGATCTCGCTCGCGGTCCAACACGATTTCGATCGCTCGACGTCGGTGCGGTTCGAGGCGTCGCAATTCGCAAGCGGCGACGCACCCTCGCGTGGATTCGTCGCCGAGATCGATCGATCGTTGCCCGGCGGTCGTTACGTGTCGCTCGGCGTGCAGCGCGTCACGAGCGCCTTCGCGAAATCGACGACGACGTTCGCGCTACGCTTTTCCGCGGCGACCGTCCGACGGAACGGACGGAGCGAGACCGAGACGCTCTCGGCGGGTGCCGACGGCGTGCGCGCGGGCTATGCGTCCTATCCGGCGGGAGAACTCGGAACGCGCAGCGCCGTCGACGTCGGCGCCGGTTCGGTTCAGGCCTCGGTCGGCTACGCGAACTCGTCCACGAACACGCAACTCGGCGTCTATCGGAGCGCGGGTTCGCGACAACAGATCTCGTTCGAGACGAGCGGCGGCTTCGCCGCGATCGATCGTTCGGTACGTCCCGCGCGCGAACTCGGCGACGGTTTCGTGCTCGTCGAAGTTCCGGGATTCGCGAACCTGCCCGTTCACGCAGACGGCCGCTACGTGGGTAGGACCGACGCATCGGGCGACTTACTCGTCGGCGGATTACTGCCGTACACGCCCGCGACCGTCACGATCGATTCCTCCACGCTGCCGCTCGACGTCTCGCTCGCGAGCGATTCCGTTACCGTCGTTCCCTCGCGACGCGGCGGAACCGTCGCGCGCTTCGGCGCGCGCGTCGAGCGCTTCGCACGGGGCCGAATCGTCGATCGCACGCGATCGCTCGTCTCGGGAACGGTCCGTTTCTTTCGCGACACGCACCGCGTCGCGGTGGCGCTCGACGATTTCGCGACCTTCCAATCCGACGAACTCGAACCCGGCCGCTGGTCGTTCGTCGCGAACGATCGCTGTGCGGGCGTCGTCGACGTCCCACCGCTCACGACCCTCCTCGTCGATCTCGGGAACGTGCCATGCACCGAACGCTCCGTCTCGCAGCACTGATCCTCGCCGTCGTCTTCGCACTGCCGCCGAAACCGGCGAGCAGCCTGTGCGTGTCGTGCAGTTGTTCGGTCGGCGCGGGGACGCTCTCGTTCGCGAGTTACTCGCTCGCCACGAGCGCGCAGAAGACTACGGGAAACGCGAACGTTACCTGCACGGGGACGCTCGGTCTCGCGGTGACCGTCGCGCTCTCGCTCTCGTCCGGCACGTCGGGAACGCTTCCGAATCGCGCGATGGCGGGACCGACGAGCGCGAGGCTCGCCTACAACGTCTACCTCGACCCGCTCGACACGATCGTCTTCGGCGACGGGACGGCCGGCACGGCGACCGGAACGCTCGCGCTGACGATCGTCCTCGGCGGCGCGACGGCGTCGTTGCCGTATTACGGCCTCCTCCCGGCGAGCCAGGTGGTGCCGTCGGGAAACTACACCGATGCACCGACGATGACGATTTCGTTCTGACCGCGAAGGCGGGGGCGCATGACGCTCTCGCGGACCGACGACGTCGTGATCGTCCTGTTCTTCGCGCTCAACCTCGGTATCGGACTCTACTTCGCGCGCCGCGGCGGCAAGAGCGTCGGCGAGTTCTTCCTCTCCGGGCGCAACGTGCCGTGGTGGCTCGCGGGGATCTCGATGGTCGCCACGACGTTCGCGGCCGACACGCCGCTCGCGGTCACGGGCTTCGTCACCGAGCACGGCATCGCGGGGAATTGGGTCTGGTGGAGCTCGGTCATGTCGGGCATCCTCACGGTCTTCTTCTTCGCGAAACTCTGGCGCCGTTCGGGCGTGCTCACCGACGTCGAGTTCATCGAACTCCGTTACGGCGGAAAACCCGCGGCCGCGCTGCGACTCGTGCGCGCGCTCTTCCAGGGACTCTTCGTGAACACGGTCATCATGGGTTGGGTGAATCTCGCGATGGCGAAGATCCTCGAACTCACGCTGCACGTGCCGAAGTTCGAAGCGCTCGCGGTGTGTCTCGTGTTCACCGCGATCTACGTGACGATCGGCGGACTCTGGGGCGTGCTCGTGACCGATCTCTTGCAATTCGTCGTGAAGATGTCGATGGCGATCGTCCTCGCGATCGCCGCGGTCGCCGCGGTCGGCGGCATCGGCGCGCTCGAAACGAAACTCGCCGCCGTCGACGCCGCGCGCGCCGTCGGCACGTCGCACGGCTCGCTGCTCGCGTTCTTTCCCACGGCGAACGCGACGTGGTTGCCGCTGCTCACCTTCGTCACGTACATCGGCGTGCAGTGGTGGGCGTCGTCGTATCCGGGCGCGGAACCGGGCGGCGGCGGCTACATCGCGCAGCGTATCTTCAGCGCGCGGAGCGAGAACGATTCGCTCTTCGCGACGCTCTTCTTCAACGTCGCGCACTACGCGCTGCGGCCGTGGCCGTGGATCCTCGTCGCGCTCGCCGCGATCGTGCTCTATCCGCACGGCGTCCGCGGACCCGACGGTAAGGTCGATAACGAACTCGGTTACATCCAAGCGATGATCGATTACTTGCCCGCGTGGGCGCGCGGGCTCATGATCGCGGGGTTCCTCGCCGCGTACATGTCGACGATCGGCACGCACCTCAATCTCGGCGCGTCGTATCTCACGAACGACGTCTACCGCCGCTTCGTGCGCCCGGACGCGAGCGAGTCGCACTACGTCGGCATCTCGCGGCTCATGACGGTCGTCGTCATGTTTCTCGCGATCGCGGGCGCCTATCTGAACAGCTCCGTCGGCGGCGCCTGGATCTATCTCTTCAACCTCACCGCCGGCGTCGGGCTCGTGATGATCCTGCGTTGGTACTGGTGGCGCGTCAACGCGTGGAGCGAGATCTCGGCACTCGTCGCGTCGGCCGTCATCTCCAACGCGTTACTGCTCGCGCACGTCTTCACCGACGCGAGCGCGGATCAAGAGGTCTTGCTCGTCACCGTGCCGCTCACGACGCTCGTCTGGATCGTCGTCACGCTCTGCACGCGGCCCGAAAGCGAGGCGACGCTGTTGCGGTTCTACGAACGCGTCCGTCCGAGCGGACGCGGGTGGCGCAAGATCGCGACGTCGTCCGGCCTCGCGCCGAGCCCCGATTCGCTCGGCGTCAACGCGCTCGACTGGATCGCCGGTTGCGGCCTCGTCTACGGCTCGCTCTTCGGCATCGGGAAGATCGTCCTCGGCGACGTGACGCACGGCGCGATCGCGCTCGCGTTCGCGACGGCGTGCGGCGCGGCGATCTGGTATCACGCGGCCCGCCCGACGAGCCGAAA
>CAZZXB010000015.1:5647-31969 GCA_964658025.1 uncultured Janthinobacterium sp. | reverse complement strand
GAAATCCGTCGCCGACGTTGACCGGCGCGAACGGACAGGCCGACATCACGATCTCTTCCGCGACGGCGTTTACGCAGCCCGCGGGGACGACCGGCGTGCAAACGCTTTCGGCGCGACGCTCGGCTCTTTCTCGCATGCGCGGTCTCGCCCATCTGCGAGGCGCGAGCCGAATGAATCGTCGCCGTTAGGGGACGCCGCCCGAACGATGGAAACGGTTTCGGGGTCAAACGCTCGGTAAGACCCGCTGGCTCTCGCTTCGCGCAACGAGCCAGCGGGTTCCGTTCGATCACAGCCCTAAAGTGATCGTGCAATAGCGACGAGAACGCGATGCGATCGCAAAACGATTGCTTCCGGTAAGTGCGACGTCGAATTTGGCACGTGGTCGCGTCGTACGTCCGAGATCCGATGCGGTTGAGTATCTGCCAGGTTCTAATGATTCTTAAAAGGCGTTAAGGCAACGGACGAGAAGCCTTGGCCGCAAGCCGCCGTGGGTTCCGGTATCTTCGTTCTGCTATTTTAACAATAGGTTCGAATTGGCCGTGTTGCTCGTGACGTCGTCAGACAAACTTAATTGGAGATCTCATGACACGACGTCTCTTTTTTCATATCGGCGCGCAATCGCCGATCCGTTTTCTCTTTGCCGCGGCCATCGTTTTGAGCTTTGTCGCCGGCTCGATCGCGCCGACGCTCGCCGCCGGCGGACAGACCGGTGGCATCTCGGGTACCGTCGTCGAGGCCGGAACTCGTAAGCCTGTCGTCGGCGTTACGGTGAACCTCGCGGCGCCGAGCGGCACCTATCGCGCGACGACGAACGGATCGGGATTTTTTTCGCTCCTCGGCGTCCCGGTCGATACGTATACGCTTTCGATCGAGGCTAAAGGATACGAACCGCTTTCCGAATCCGGTATCACGATTGCCGGCGACAACACGCTCTCGCTCGGAAACGTGACGGTCGCGAGAGAACTTCGCACGATCGGAAAGGTGACGTCGCGTTCGGCTTCCGGTGCTTTCCAGCCAAATCAGACGACCGATTCTTACACGATCTCCGGTGCACGGATCGAGCAGTCCGCCGGTCGCGTTGCGCAAACCGATGAAAACAACGTCTTACTCGCCGCGCCGGGCGTCACGAAGAGTTACACCGGTAACCCGACGATCCGCGGCAGCCGACTCACGGAAGTCGGATACCAATTCGACGGCGTGTCGTTCGACGAACCGTTTCTATCCGGAAATGGCTCAGCGGGTTTAGTCAACGGGCTCGGGTCCGTCCAAGTCGTCGAAGGCGCGGGAGATGCGTCACAGGGTCTCGTCGGCTCGGGCGTCATCAACGTCATCCCCAAGCGCGGCACCTATCCGTCGTTCGGATACATCAATGGGGCGATCGGTGGTCCGAATTTCTACCACCAAGCCTCGGGCGAGTTCGGTTTCGCGACGAAGAACGGCTCGTTCTCCGATTATCTTGCCGTAAACGGCGAACGCTTTCAGCCGTATCGCGCGACGCCCGCCGCCGATTACGGAAACTTCTTCGGGGATTCGTCACGAGCCAACGATCAGTTCCTGAACAACCTGATCCTGAAATTCGGCCACAACAACAATCAGTCGCTCCAGTTTCTCTACACGAACGTCTACACCGAAAACCAGGGTAACCTCGGTGGCATCAACCTCGGAACTTACGATCCCACGAACAATCCCGCCGGTCTCGCGTACTATCCGTACAACCCGGCGACGAATTTCGTAGGAATTCCAAACTACTCGAGTTTGATCGGTCTCAATCCCGGCACTCCCGCGACGAACGTGCGTCCGGATGTAAACCAGCAAAACTCGAGCCAGCAGACCGAGTTCTTGAAATTCGAATACGACAATAACCTCGACGCTAACACGTATGTCGCTTTGCGCTACTACAACTGGTCTAACTACACGTACAGCGACACGAACTATAGTCTCGGACCGATCAACGGCAACACCGGAACCGTGTCGGTCGTCGGAGGTCCGACGACGGGAGGAAGTCTCGATCTCACGAGACAGTTCGGCTCGAAGCTCACGGTGACCGTCAACGGTCTATACGAGACGTTGCATCCTATCTGGAACGACTACCAAGCCAATATCACGCCACTGGGTGCGGCCTTTAACGCGAGCGACGCCGATGGCGCGAACAGTCCGTCGTACTTAGACTTCGAACCCGGCGGGTATCTATCGAAGTTCGCGTCGCTCCTTCCTAACGGCCCGGGTCGTCTCCCTGTGTTCGGCATCAACTTCAACGGAACGTATTTCCAACAGTACGGCGGGGGCGTTCGCTTTCAATACAATCCGGTCGCACCGCTGAAGTTCGACTTCGGCGTCCGCTACGAAGGTCAGAACGAACACTTCATCAACCCGAACAACCCGCTTAACGAGGGCGGCAATCCGTTCGACGTCCCGGCGGGCCAATTTTCGAAGAACGTCACCAATCCGACGGAAGTCGAACCGCGCTTCGCGGTAAGCTATGAACTCGGCCGTAACGATTCCGTGCGCGCTTCGTACGGGCGCTCCGCCGTATTCTCGAATGCGCAGGATGCGGGCACGCCGCTCGGCGTGTATGGTATTCCCACAGCGTTTTATAAAATTCCACCGAAGCCGGGGTTTGCATGCGGAACTTCGTTCGGCACGTTCTTTCCCTGCACGAGCTATGGCCAACAGTTTTATTGGTCGATCGATCGCCACCTCGATGCTCCGGATGCCGGCGGTATCTATCCGGCGAATTACAGCAACTACGACTTGAGCTTCGCGCACCAGTTCCGCAATGGCTGGGCCGCGCGAACAACCGGGTTCTACCGCCTGGGAACAAACCTCCCGTCCGCGTCGTTGCTCGAAACCCTTCCGAACGGAGGTCAGATCTTTGCCGGTTCGTCGAAGGGATTTAACCGCACGACGGGCGCCGAACTTGACGTCACGACGCCTGAACGCCCCGTGGGGATCTCGGGATTTCTCGCGGCGACGTACCAAAACGTGCTGCAATCGGCTCCGCCTCTCTCGAACTTCGAAGCGAACGGTACGCCGACGCTTTCTACCGCAACGTTGGCGCTCGGGAACACGTATCGCGCGGGTTATGTTTCGCCGTTTAGCCTACGAACCGGCGCGACGCTCAAGACGAAAAACGGCTTTACGGTTACGCCGGTCCTGCAGTTCGACCTCGGCTTCCCTTACAGCGAAGGGAATCTCATCGCGGCGCAGATCGGAACCGACGCCAAAGGCAATCCGATCTACGGAAACGTACCGCAGGTGAACTTCGGCGGCGGAGCGCCGATCATCGTCGGGTTCTATCAGCAAGCCGGTGCCGCGCTTTCGACCAACTACTACGACCCGGCGTATTCCGGGACGACTACGAATCCGAACAGCGCATTCAATCGTGGTACGCCGTCGACGTCAAATAGCGGCGGAAAGCTTTGGACGCCAAATCTCAACGCGAGTCTCAATTTCCAGTACAAAATCGGTCGCAACGCGCTCGGCGTTCAGTTCGATAATTTGTTCGGAAACTCGTACAACGGAGCGATCCCGTTGATCAACCCGTTCTATCAACCCGTTGCGTCGGGTCTCTCGGGCCCGCTGACGGGCTATAACACGACGTGCGGTGGAAGTACCGCTCACGGTTGCGCGAACATTCCGAAGAATACATACGCTTACAAAAATGGCGCGTATCTCCTCAGTAACGGAAACGTCGAAGGCTACCAGCTGGCTCCGTTGGCGCCATTGAACTTCCAAGTTTACTACAATCTGGCGCTTTAACGTAGGAAGCGAACATGACGATCAGCAGAACCTCGGTCTCTTTCGGTCTCGCGCTCGCTGTCGGCCTCGCGGCTTGCTCGAGTTCGGGTCAAAATCCGCTCACACCACCGACGCAGGCGAATGTCGCCGGTAACGTCTTACAGTTCGCCGTCGGTACGGCCAACGTTTACGGCGACCTCGCGGGAGCCGGGGGAGCGCTTACCGGGCTCAACGTCGTAGCGACGTACCGTCAGCCGGCGGGAGCGACGGATCCCGGAGCGAGCGGAACCGCCGTTAACTCGCCGACGCTAACGCTCCCCGGCGCACTCCCGGCAACCGCGGGCAGCGCGGGAACCGTTGATGCGACATCGACGATCGCAACCGGACCGGCGCCGAGCGAAGTCGGAAAAACGGCGATGACGCCGACGGCGCAGGTCGGAGGGTCGACAACGCTTTCGACATTCGGTCTCTCCGGCCAAGTCTCGGGTCTCGGAATAGAACCGTTCAACTATACTTCCGGCGGAGCCCCGACCACCAATGTGCCCTATTCCGTCCCGCTTTACGACACGGTCGCAATGGATCCCAATCAACTCGGGGCTGCGTGGGGCGGGCCGCCGGCATTCAACTACACCGGGATCGTTGGATCGCCGGTCGGCAACGGAACCGTTCCGGCGGGAACGTCGGGTATCAGCGAAGGGATCGACGTGTTCGCGAGCGTCGCTCCCGTGGGCGGGACATATACCTTGAGCGTCTCAGTACCCGCGAACACCGGTACCACGACGCAGGCCAAGTCCGCGACGTTGCCCGCTGCGCCGACGGTCCTGCCTGCGTTTACGCCGCCCGTACCGGCGCTCGATGCAAATAACGACGGCGGCGCCACGTTCGCCGTCACGCTTCCCGTCGGGGTTACCGAAGCGTACATTCAAATCGTCGATATCGGCCCGTCGGTTAAGGGATCGTCTAGTTGTAACGGTGCGTCGGCGACGGCACCGATCTATTACACGATCGCCGTCGCGGCTTCCGGCACCGTCGCGCTCGGTCCGCTTCTCGGGCCGGGCGCAACGCCGTCGCTCTGCACGACCGCCCTCAACACCACCGCAAACAAAGCGGCGACGCCCGGCGATCAATTCACCGTGCAAGGGATCGGATTCGATTATCCGATCTATGAAGCGTCCTATCCGCAAAGCCTCGGCAAACCCGCTCCGACGATCTTGGGCGGTAGAGGTGAGGACGACATCACAATTTCGTCTTCACCGCTTCACGCTCAGGGGACGAACGGCGTGCTTTCTTCGATCGCTCGTCGGGTCGCGAGTTCGTTCCGTCAGCGGTAGAAATCTCGATGCGCGCTCGAGGGCGGCTGCCGAAGCTCTCGAGCGCGTTGTAGCGGCGTATTCCGCAAAGCGAACGCATACGGATTGAAGTACCGGACTTAGGATTGCGAGAAACGAACGCGGTCGTGTCCCAAACAGGCTTCGATCGTGAGGAGAAAGTACGCCATATGTCGAGTCGAACCGTCGTTCTCAGTTCCGCCCGCACGCCGTTCGGTAAGCTCGGCGGCGCGCTTTCCTCACTCTCGGCGACGACGCTCGGGGGCGAGGCGATCCGCGCCGCCGTTTCGCGTTCCGGGCTCGACCCCGCGGAGATCGAGCACGTCGTGATGGGCAACGTGATCCAAGCCACGAATGGCCAAGCCCCCGCGCGCCAGGCGCTCTTCAAAGCGGGGCTCTCGAAAACGGCGACCTTCGAGACGCCGAACAAGGTCTGCGCTTCGGGACTGATCTCGGTCGCGCACCTCATGCGTCTCATCGCGGCGGGCGCGAAGACCGTCGGCGTCGCCGGCGGCATGGAATCGATGTCGAACGCACCGTACGCGCTCAAAAACGCGCGCTTCGGTTACCGGTTCGGCGACGGCGAGCTCCTCGACCTGATGAATTACGACGCGCTCCTCGATCCGTATTCCGGTTGGACGATGGCGCAGGCGCAAACGCGCGTCAACGCCGATCTCGGCATCACGCGCGCCGTGCAAGACGAGTTCGCGTATCTCTCGCATCAGCGCGCGCACAAGGCGACGGTCGACGGCATCTTCGCCGAAGAGATCGTCCCGCTTCGCGTCGCGACGAAGGCGAAAGGGAAGCTCGTCGTCGACGAACTTCCGGCGATGGCGCGTGCGCGCGTTCCCGTAACCGCCGGTGCGAACGTCCCCGATAAGCTTTTCCACGAAGCGCCCGAGCATCTCCAGGCGCAGGCGGCGCGGTATGCGTCGTACGTCACGGGCGACGTGCCGCACACGCTCGTCGACAAGGACGAACCGATCCGCGCCGACGCCTCGCTCGAGGCGATGGCGAAGCTCCCGCCGCTCGACAAAGACGGCACGGTGACCGCCGGCAACGCGCCGGGCGTCAACGACGGTGCGGCGGCGCTCGTGCTCGCGAGCGAAGACTACGCGCGCGCGAACGGTCGCGAGATCCTCGGCACGATCGTCGATCACGCCGACGCGTCGTGGGATCCGGCGTATCTCGCGCTCACGCCCGCGATGGCGTCGCGCATCCTCCTCGAGCGGCACGGGCTCGCGACGACCGACATCCACGTGTGGGAAGTGAACGAGGCGTTCGCGGCCGTCGCGTGGAGCACGGCGAACCAACTCGGGCTCGATCCGCGCGCGATCAACGCGCACGGCGGCGCGGTCGCGCTCGGCCATCCGGTCGGCGCGTCGGGCGCGCGGATCGTCGCGTCGGTCGTGCGTCAGTTGATGCGCCGCGGCGGCGGGTACGGCGTCGCCGCGATCTGCAGCGGCGGCGGCCAGGGCGACGCGCTTCTCGTCAAAGTCGGTTAAGTCGTGAACGTTCTCGTCGTCGGTGCCGGCCAGATGGGCGCCGGCATCGCGCACGTCGCCGCGCTCGCGGGCGACGACGTGATCCTACTCGATCGCGAAGCGCGTCTCGTCGAAGCCGCGCTCGCGGCGATGCGCAAGCAGATGGATCGCGGCGTCGAGAAGGGTCGGCTCACGGCGGAAGCGCGCGACGCCGCGCTCGCGCGCATAACGCCCGCCGATGCGTGGCGACCGTTCGACGTCGCGGTCGCGATCGAAGCGGCGACCGAGCGCTACGATCTCAAGTGCGAGATCTTTCGCAAGCTCGACGAGTCGACGCCGCCGCAGGCGATCCTCGCGAGCAATACGTCCTCGATCTCGATCACGAAGCTCGCGGCCGCGACCGCGCGACCCGAACGCGTGATCGGCATGCACTACATGAATCCCGTTCCCGTGATGGCCCTCGTCGAGATCGTGCGCGGGATCGCGACCGCACCCGCAACGTTCGACGTCATACGTTCGCTCGCGATCCGACACGGTAAGACGCCCGTCGAAGCGCGCAACTATCCCGGCTTCATCTCGAATCGGATCTTGTGTCCGATGTTGAACGAAGCGATCTTCGCCCTGCACGAAGGCGTCGGTACCGTCGAGGCGATCGATACGGTGATGAAGCTCGGCATGAACCATCCGATGGGTCCGCTCGAACTCGCCGATTACATCGGCCTCGACACGCTCGCCGCGATCCTCGACGTGCTCTACGACGGTTTCGGCGACTCCAAATATCGCGCCTCGCCGTTATTGCGCGAGTACGTCGCGGCGGGGTGGTTCGGGCGCAAGACGGGGCGTGGTTTCTACGCTTGGTCGGAGGGACATAAGTCGCCGCGAACGGATTTGGGATCCGGAGGAGTACCGACGTTCGCGGAGAGTTGATATGATCGAAACCTCGACACGCGCCGATTTCAGCCTCTCGCCCGAACAGCGCGAGATCGGCGATCTCGCGCGGACGGTCGCGTCGCGCGAGATCGCACCACACGTCGCGCGCTGGGATCGCGAGCACGCGTTTCCTCGCGATCTGTACGCGAAACTCGCCGAAGCCGGTCTCATGGGGCTCGTCGTTCCGGAAGCGTACGGCGGATCGGGGACGGATTACGTGTCGTACGCGCTCGCGATCGAGGAGATCGCGCGCGTCGATGCGGGGACGGCGGTCACGCTCTCGGTGCATTCGATGATCGCGTCGGCGATCCGCACGCTCGGGACCGACGCGCAGCGCGCGCGCTATCTTCCGCGGCTCGCGAACGAGAACGTGATCGCGGGCTTCGCGCTCACCGAACCCGGGGCCGGATCCGACGCGGCCGCGATCGCCGCGACCGCGCGTCGCACGCCGTCGGGCTACCTTCTCTCGGGGCGCAAGCAGTGGTGTACGAACGGCACCCACGCGGGCGTCGTGATGGGGATGTTCCGTACGGGCGGTCCGGGCGCGCGCGGGATCAGCGCCTTTCTCGTCGATATGGATCGGCCGGGGATCGTCGTCGAAAAGGTCACGGAAAAGCTCGGCATCCGCACGAGCGACACGTGCGATCTCGCGTTCGACGACGTCGCGATCCCGCACGACGCGCTCGTCGGCGTCGAAGGCGGCGGTCTCTCCTCCGCGCTCGGTGCGTTGACGGCGGGTCGCGTCGGCGTCGCGGCGCAGGCGACGGGCATCCTCGCCGCGTGTCTCGAGGCGTCGGTGAAGTTCGCGCGCGAACGCGAGGCGTTCGGGCGACCGATCGCGGCGTTCGAGGGGATCTCGTTCAAGATCGCGCGGATGGCGACCGATCTCGAGGCGGCGCGGATGCTCGTCTATCGCGCGGCCGCGCTCTGCGATCGCGGCGAACCCTATGCGGTCGCGGCGAGTCAGGCGAAGCTCTTCGCATCGACCGCGGCGCGAACGCACGCGTCGGAGGCGGTGCAGATCCACGGCGGCTACGGGTACACCACGGAGTTTCCCGTGGAGCGTTACTATCGCGACGCGAAGATCACCGAAATCTACGAAGGGACGAGCGAGATCCAACAGCTCATCATCGCGCGCGCGCTTCTCGGTCGCTTCGACTGACGCGCACGGTGCGACGTTTGTCTCCGAGGGAAACCGTTTCGTAGTCGAAATCATCGGAGCGAACGCTTCGCACGGAGACATACGCGTCGTGAAATTGATCGAGTATCAGGGCAAAGAATTATTTCGTCGCGTCGGCATCCCGACGCCGCGCGGGGTCTTCGCGACGAGCGCGGACGAGGTCCGCACGTTCGTCGAAAAAAATCCGGGTTCGTGGGTCATCAAAAGTCAGGTGATGATGGGTGGCCGCGGAAAGGCCGGCGGCATCAAATTCGCCGACACGGCGGACGAAGCCGCGTCGTTCGCGCGCGAGTTGATCGGCAAGGTGCTCAAGAACGAGCAGAATCCCGACGGCGAGGAAGTCCGTTCGTTGCTCGTCGAGGAAAAAGTGAAGATCGCGAGCGAGGCGTACGCGTCGATCACGATCGACCGCGCGACGAAGCAGCCCGTCGCGATCGTCACCGCACAAGGCGGCATGGACGTGGAAGAAGTCGCGGCACACGATCCGAGCGCGATCGCGAAACTCTGGATCGATCCGGCGATCGGCCTGCAGCCCTTTCAGGCGCGGCGTCTCGCGTTCGCGGCGAAATTGCCCGCGGGCTACGCGCGCGCGTTTCCGAAGATCCTCGTCGCGCTGTACGAAGCGTTCATGACGTACGGCGCCAATCTCGTCGAGATCAACCCGCTCGTGCTCACGGAGTCGGGCGAGGTGATCGCGAGCGACGCGAAGGTCGAACTCGACGACAACGCCCTCTACAAGCATCCCGACGTCGCCGCGTGGCGTAACGACGGTCCGGCCGACGAAGATCAAGCCGCGGCCGTCGCGATCGGGCTCGGCATGTCGAACTACGCGAAGCTCGACGGCGATATCGGCGTGATCGCGAACGGCGCCGGGCTCGGGATGGGCACGATGGACGCGATCCGCAACGCCGGTGGTACGGCGGCGAACTTTCTCGACATCGGCGGCGGCGCGCAGGCGGAACTCGTGAAAAAGAGTTACCAACTCGTCACGAGCGATCCCAAAGTGCGGGCGATGTTCATCAACATCTTCGGCGGCATCACGCGCGGCGACCAAGTCGCGAAAGGCATCGTGCAGGCGTTGCAAGGCGGCGACGTGCGCGCGGTTCCGCTCGTCGTGCGCCTCACGGGGACGAACGAAAAAGAGGGTCGCGAGATCCTCGCGGCCGCCGGGATGAATCCCGTGGAAACGATGGACGAGGGCGCGCGTCGCGCGGTCGACCTCGCGAAATCCGCGCACGCATAACGACGCAACGGAGTACGAGAGAACACGCATGTCGATCTGGCTCGATAAGAATTCGAAAGTCATCGTCCAAGGCATCACGGGCCGCGAGGGGCTCTTCCACACCCAGCGGATGCTCGCGTACGGAACGCAGATCGTCGGCGGCGTGACGCCGGGCAAGGGCGGGACGACGATCGAGAGCGGTCAGCCCGTGTTCGACACCGTCCGCGACGCCGTCGACGCGACGGGCGCGACGCACTCGATCATCTTCGTGCCGCCGCCGTTCGCGGCCGACGCGCTCTACGAGGCGTACGACGCGGGCATCGCGCTCGCGATCTGCATCACCGAAGGGATTCCGACGCACGACATGTTGCGCGTCGTCGCGACGACCGGGCCGATGAGGATCATCGGCCCGAATTGTCCGGGCCTCGTCTCGCCCGGTCGATCGCTCGTGGGCATCATGCCGGGCCACGTCTTCACGCCCGGACGCGTGGGCATGATCTCGCGCTCGGGGACGCTCACGTACGAGATCGTGGACCTCTTGACGAAAGCGGGTCTCGGCCAATCGACGTGCGTCGGCATCGGCGGCGACCCGATCATCGGCACGACGTTCGTCGACTGCCTCAAGGCGTTCGCGAACGATCCCGAGACCGATGCCGTGGTCGTCTGCGGCGAGATCGGCGGAAGTGACGAAGAAGACGCGGCCGCCTTCATCAAGGAACATCTGCCGAACAAACCCGCCGTCGCGTTCATCGGTGGGCGATCCGCTCCGAAAGGAAAGCGGCTCGGACACGCGGGCGCGATCATCTCGGGCGACTTCGGGACGCCGGAGAGCAAGCTCGCGGCGTTCGCCGCGGCGGGCGTTCCGGTCGCCGATCGGCCTTCCGAGATCGCGGGATTGCTGGCCGAGCGGCTCGCGTAAGTCGGCATTCGTCCGCGGGGCTTCTCTTAGAGAATCGTTCTCGGTAGCGCTCGCCTACTTCCATTTGTAACACGTTCTCGCCGAATGCGTTGATCGTCGAGGTTCCGATTCTTAAGTTTTGCTAAAGGATTGGAATCGACGCGAAAGAACTTGCGACCCACCACTCCGGCTTTACGCGGGTTTACCTGCATATGGCCGTCGGTGATTTTCTCGTTTACTTAGGAGTCAGCATGTTCAGACAACGTTTGATCGCGTCGCTGCTCGCCGTTTTCATGATCGTCTCGCTCGTCGGCCAGGGAACATTGGTTCTGGCCGGCACGACGGGAACGCTCACGGGAACCGTCGACGACGCGCAGACCGGGAAGCCCCTCGCGGGCGTCAAGGTCACCGCGACGAGTCCCTCGCAGACCGCGAGCGGCGTCACGGACGGCTCGGGTCATTTCAACTTCCTCTCGCTCGCCCCGGACACGTACACCGTGTCGGCCGAACTCACGGGCTTCGAGGCCGGGTCGACGCCGGGCGTGACGATCGCCGCGGACACGACGCGCGTGCTCCCGCTAACGATCTCGAAAACGCTCCGTCAGATCGGTCGCGTGTCGAGTCGTTCGGCGACGAGCCTCGTGCGGCCCGGTACGACGGCCGACATCTATTCGATCAATGCCGCGCAGCAAGCCGCAGTCGCGGGTGCGGGCGGCGGTGGCAACCTCGATTCGGCGTTCTCGGCGCTCTCGACGGTTCCGGGCGTTTTCGTCTCACCGGGCCAATCGGGTTACGTCGGCGCCGCCGCGACGCTGTCGATTCGCGGCGGTGATTACGACCAAATCGGTTATCAGATCGACGGTCTTCCGGTCAATCGCGCGTTCGACAACTATCCGTCGGGGGCGACCTCTTCGCTCGGTCAGCAAGAGCTTCAAGCCTATACCGGCGCTCCGCCCACGGGCTCGTCTTCGCAGGGTCTCTCCGGATTCATCAACCAGGTCATCAAGACGGGCACCAACCCGGGGTTCGTTACCGTCGATGCCGGCATCGGCACGCCGTACTATCATAAAGTTAACGTCGAAGTCGGCGGCGTGACGGCGAACAATCGAATCTCGTATTACTTCGGTGCGGGAGGTTACAACCAGACGCAGCGCTACATCGATCAGTACGACGGTGCGAGCATCTCCAATCTCTACGGGCCGCCACTGGGCCCGGCTTGTAGTGCCGCGTTCACACAGGCTCAAACTCCCTCGTGTTACGTAAACGGTAAGCTTGCAAATCCGAGCGGCGGCGGCTACATCCTCGGACCCGCGAATTCTTTCTTGCAATCGCAGGTGGCGGATCGCGACGTTATCGGCAACGTCCATTTCTATTTCCCGCATAAGGACGGCTCGCGCGACGACCTACAGTTGCTCTACGACAGCGGCTCGATCAGCACGCAAGATTATACGTCGACGAACGATTTGGGCGGCGTACCGTTATCTCAGTTGATCAATGGAACGCTCGGCAACAACAATTCTACGACGGGACTTCTGGCGAACGGTAACCCGAATATTTCGACGTACATCGACGGCTACCAATTGAATCTGCCGACGGGTGGATTCTTGCCGACCAATTATCGCCAGTACGCCTCGCAGTATTTCTTCCCAAATTCCTCGACGCACTCGTTCGACGATGCGATCAACCCGGGGATCCGCGACGGGTTCAACAACGACCAGGAAATCGCGAAGCTCCAATTCACGAAGTCGCTCGGAACGAGAGCATTTTTCCGTGCGTATGGTTTCAACAACTACTCGGACTGGCTCAATTCGGGGCCGTCATCGGCCTACGACAACTATGTCTTAGGAAACGGTCTCGGCGTTTCATACGATTACGAACTCGAGTCGCATACCCGAGGCGCGGGCTTCACGTTTAGCGACCAGATCGGCTCGGCGAACCTGCTAACGGTCGAGGGCGACTACACACATTCGACCGTCATCCGCGACAACAACTCGGAGTTCCTCAACGGGTTATCTGGCCCGAATACCGTAAATAGCCGAACGGCGATCGGCGTCGCGGTCGACTCTAACAATCCGACGAACGGCATCTGCTATTCGGCGGCGGGAGTTGCAGTCAATTGCTACAACGCCGGGAACGGATACAACACCGCCGCGCAATTCGCCACGCTCCAACAAGCCTATAACGGTACCGTAACACCGCTTACCGGTACGTGCGGCACCGGACCTTGTAAATACCTGGTCATCGGAAACGGCGAATATGCGACGTACAACGCTGTCAAACCGACGTTCTACGGCGCGTCGATCAATGACGAGATTCGACCGACATCGAAGCTGACGGTGAATCTCGGCATGCGTCTCGACGACTATCAGTATCAGGGTTCCGATACGAGCGGTGGTCCGGCGAGAGCGTTTTGGTACGCCGCCTACAACCGTGAAGAGTGCGAGAGCACGACAACGCAACTGCTGTCGTCGAAAGCGGCTCTAAAAATTCCAGTCGGCTCGTCGTGCACGAGCGTGCCGGGCGGCGGCTACGAAAACGTCGACTTCACGAATCCCTCGGGCAACGTCACCCAGACGTATCCGGAATTCCAGCCGAGAGCGGGCTTAACGTACAGTCTCTCGCCGCGGACGGTCATCCGCGCCTCGTACGGTCGCTTCACGCAGCCGCCTAATAGCGCGTTCGAACAGTATGACGCGCTCCAGTCGAATGCGCCCGCGTTGCTGTATGGAAGTTATGGATTCCAGCAGTACGGCTACACCACGCCGAACCATCCCATTCCGCCGGCCGCCTCGAACAACTTCGACTTCTCGCTCGAGCAGGCGCTCCCGAATCAGATCTCGTTCAAGATTTCGCCGTTCTTGCGTCAGACGCAAAACCAGATCCAACAGTTCTTCCTGAATCGAGCGACGAACTTCGTATCCGGTCTCAACGTCGGCAATCAGCGCTCGCAAGGTGTTGAATTCGAACTCGACAAGGGCGATTTCGCTCGCGACGGGCTCTCGGCGAAGCTCGCGTTTGCTTACACGAACAGCTACATCAAGTACAACACGTTGTCGAACGGTTCGACGGTTCTCACACCAGTCGTCAATGCGGTCAAGGCGTACAATGCGTTGACGAAGGCAGGCGGCGGTTCTCCGTGCTACACGCCGCTCGATGCTGCGACGGGAACCGGCGGAACGCCGGTCGCTGCATGCGTAAAAGGTGACGTCGCCAACCCGTATTATAACGCGCCGCTTCAGGATCCGAACGCCTTCAGTGGTGCGAACAACTACGTTCCGTACGACACGATTCCCGCGGCGATCGGTGTTTCATCGACGCAATACGGCGCGCCGTACGTGGCGACCCTCGCTCTCAGCGAGAAGACCAAGCACTTCACGATCGCCCCGATCGTGCAGTATCAGGCTGGCATCCGCTATGGCTCGCCCCTCGCGACGCAAGGTATCGATCCGACTTCGTGCAGCGGCGTCTTGGCGACGCGATCGACGACGGGCGATCCCCGTTATCAATACGGTGCGTCCGGCGGCTCGCCGTACGACGCGGCAACCTGCGGACAACTCTCGGGTGGTATCCCGAATCCGCAATCGGGGGGGTTCGACGGACTCGGTGCATACGCGGACCCTTCTCAGCTCCTGTTACACCTCCAGATGAAATACGACTTCTCGAAGACCTTCGGGCTGACGGCGAACTTCACGAATCTCGTCAACACGTGCTTCGGCGGCTCGAACGTTCCGTGGAAGGTCGCCGGAGCATGCTCGTACGGTCTGGTTAACGACGGGCTCAACGGCGGTATCGGTAACGCCTATAACCCGGGGGACACGCTCCAGTCGGCTTCCCGATACTCGTATGAGCCGGCTTGGAGCCAACAGCCGCTCGGCATCTACGTCGATGCGAATCTGAAGCTATAGGCTTCGGCATTCGGTTCTAAAGGTAAAACGGTCCCCGTCTCCGGCGGGGATCGTTTTCTTTCGTATCCGCGCGGATGCGTCGAATCTGCTACGCTACGCTAATGCGTTTCGGATATCACTGCGAAGAATGCGAAGAGGCGACCTGGCCCGCGACCACGCGGACGGAGCTCGCGTGGTTGCTCAATCGCGAGCACGTCGTGCGCGAGGTCGCGCAGCACGTGCAGGCGGGCCTCGATACGTGGATCGACGAGAGTTTGGAATTTCTCTCGCGACATGCGGGCCACAGCGTCATCATCACGCGTCGGCCTTAATCAGTATGAGCCGACGGTCGCGTCGATTCTTTCGTATGCGCTCGGGGCCGCTTCAATTACGGCCCCGACAAGCAAAATAAAACGCCCGAAGGCGTCTCGATCGTCATCTCGTTCGCCCGAACATAGCGTCCGGTCGGTTCTCGACAAAACCCTTAGCGCGGAACCGCCAAGCGCTCGCCCGGAACGATCGTCGCGTCGCGGAGATGATTGACTTCCATGATTCGGTCGATCGTGTCTTGCGTGCTCGCGTCGTGCGCGGTGAAGCGATCGGCGATCGTCCAGAGATTCTCGCCCGTTCGGACGGTCACGGTCGTCATCTTGACGGGTCCGGCGGCGTAGAGCGTCGATTGCGAGAGCGCCGGAATCGCGATCAGCGCCCCGAGCGCGGCGAGCGCGACGGCGGGGAGTAAGGTCGGCTTCTTGTTCGCGTACGGTCGCATTCGATAGCTCCTCACCCATATATTGGGCCAAACGGGTGTTCGTCTACCAGGATTGTATCAAGCGGCGGCCGTCCGTGTCAACGTTTTTCGAACGTATGTTTGCATCGCCCTGTGGATATGTGGTACTGTCGTGAACAATCGCGGCGCGATCTGCGTCGCTGCCTCGCAGTGGAGCATTGCATGAGCGATCGAGCGCCGACGGAGCGACAGACACGCATACTCGCGGTCATCCGCGAGTTCACCGACGAACACGGCTACCCGCCCTCGGTCCGCGAGATCGGCGAACTCGTCGGACTCTCGTCGTCGTCGACCGTGCAATCGCACCTCAAGTCGCTCGAGAAACGCGGGCTCATCCACCGCGATCCGACGAAGCCGCGCGCGCTCATCACGAAGGGCGCGGCCGCCGCCGTCGCGCCGGTCGCGGCGGACGTGCCGTACGGCGTCTTGCCGATCGTCGGGCGCGTCGCGGCGGGAACGCCGATCACGGCGACCGAGAATCGCGAAGGCGAATACGTCGTGCCGGCCGACCTCGCGCGTAAGCACGGCACGTTCATGCTCCGCGTCCAGGGCGACTCGATGATCGACGCCGCGATTCTCGACGGCGATCTCATCGTCGTCGCCCCGCAGCCCGACGCCACGAACGGCGAGATCGTCGTCGCGCTCGTCGACGGCGAAGCGACGGTCAAGCGATTTTTTCGCGAGCCCGGACGCATCCGACTCCAGCCGGAAAATCGGAGTATGGAACCGATCTTCGCGAAGGACGCGACGGTCGTCGGTCGCGTCGAAGCGGTGTTCCGCAAGCTCTGACGCGCCGCTCGTTCGGCCGCGCGACGTCGCGGCGCGCCGAACCTCGTCGGCACGGACCGCGACGATCCGTCACGATGCCGCGGGCACGAACGGTCGGACGCCGCGGAAGCGGTGATCGCCCGCGACACGCGAAAGACCGCGCTCCGTGCCGACGCTGAGTTTCTCCGGGATCGAACGTTCGGCGGGATTTCAGGCGGCCGTGCGCGGCGTTCGCGCGCTCTCGGAATCGCCCGAGATGACGGCGATCCAAAAGACCTTACCGATCAGCTTCGTCGGACTCGCGCTCGGGCTCGTCGCGTTCATGGCGTCGCAGTCGGGGACGTTGCTCGAGCGGTTCTCGAAATCGTTCGCGGCGGCGTTCGGCGTGATGTCGATCTTACTCGTCGTCGTGCTCGCGTACGATCTCGCGAAACGTCGTGCCGTCCCCGTCGTCGCCGGGCTCGCGATCGCGATCGTCGCCTTCGCGATCTCGGTACCGTTCGAACACGCGGCGTCGCCGTTCGCGTTCGCGCGGGCGCTCGGCTCGAGCGGTCTCTTCCTCGCGATCGGCGTCGCGCTCCTGAGCGTCGCGGCGTTATCCGTCGCCCGAAAACGCGCGGGCGCCGTCTACGGTACGGCGATCGCCGCGCTCGCGGTCGACGGCGGCGCCGCGATCCTGCTCGCCGCCGGCGTTTCGCTGACGGGCCTGCTCGACGCCGCGATCGCGCCGCTCGGCAACCTCGGCGACAGTCTCGAGGCGTTACTCGTGATCACGCTCGTCGAGACGCTGCTCTGGACGATCGGCATCCACGGCCCGGCGTTACTCGCGGCGGTCGTCCTTCCCGTCTACATCCACCTGCAAGTCCAGAACACGGAAGCGCTCGCGCACGGCGGTCCCTTGCCGCACATCGTCACCGTCTCGATGTTCCTCTTCGTCTTTCCCGGCGGCGCGGGCGCCACGCTCCCGCTCGTCCTCTTACTGCTTCGCAGTAAGGTGAAGCGCGTGAAGCGGATCGCGATCGCGACGCTCCTACCCTCGCTCGCGAACACGAACGAGCCGCTGATGTTCGGTCTCCCCGTGGTCCTCAATCCCGCCCTCGGCGTGCCGTTCGTCGTCACGCCGCTCGTGCTCGCGGTCGTGTCGTATCAGGCGATGGCGCTCGGGTTCGTGAACCGGCCGGCGTACTACATCCCCTCGCCCGTCCCGATTCCGTTCGGCGCGTTCGCGGCGACGAAGGATTGGCGCGCCGTGATCCTCATGCTCGTCAACATCGCGATCGGGATCGCGATCTACGCGCCGTTCGCGCGCGTGTACGAGCGGCAAGAACGCGCGCGCGCGGCGAACGAAGAAGCCGCGTGATCGAGCCGCTCCTCGAACGCTTCGCGTCGATCCCCCGCGTGATCGACGCGGCGCGTCGCGCGGATGCGATCGCCGCCGCATCCGACGACGCCCGGCGCGCCGTCGCGACGCGCGTCCACGCGAACGTCCTCGCCGCGTTCGTCGCCGAAGGCGTCGCGCAGAGCGATCTCGCGGGCTCGCTCGGCTACGGTTACGACGACGCGGCGCGCGCGCGCTACGAGTCGTTACTCGCACGGATTTTCGGCGCCGAACGCGTCCTCGCGCGGCTCACCTTCGCGAGCGGAACGCACGCGATCGTCACCGCGCTCGACGCCGTGTTGCCGCGCGACGGACGACTGCTCGCGATCGCGGGTCGTCCCTACGATACGCTGCGCAATGCGATCCGCGATGCGCCGGATTCGCTCGTCGCGCGCGGCGCGCGGTATCGCGAGGTGCCGCTCGCGCCGGACGGCACGGTCGACGAGGCCGCGCTCGCCGACGCCTGCGCGCTCGGGGTCGACGTCGCGTTCGTGCAACGTTCTCGCGGATACGCGTCGCGCGCGTCGCTCTCGTCGGTCGCGTGCGGGCGGATCGCGGCGATCGTCCGGCGCGCGGCGCCGGACGCGATCGTTCTCGTCGACAACTGCTACGGCGAACTCGTCGAGCCGAGCGAACCGACGCACGAAGGCGCCGATCTCGTCGTCGGTTCGCTCATCAAAAATCTCGGCGGCACGCTCGCCCCGGCTGGCGGGTACGTCGCCGGCCGCGCGGAGCTCGTCGAGCGCGTGGCGACGCGCCACTACGCCCCCGGGCTCGGCGCGGCGCTAGGCTCGAGCCTTGGTTACGGTCGCGCCCTGATCCAGGGGCTCTTTCAGGCCCCGCTCGTCGTCGCGGAATCGCTCGCCGGTCTCGATTTCGCGGCCGCGCTCTTCGCCGACCTCGGCGAACGCGTCGATCCCGCGCCGGGGGCGGTCCGCCGCGACATCGTCCAGGCGATCGGTCTCGGCTCGCGCGAGCGCCTCGTCGCCTTCGCGCGCGGACTCCAGCGGGCGATGCCGCTCGATGCCGCGTTCGCGCCCGAACCCGGCCGCGTGCCGGGGTACGAGAGCGACGTGATCATGTCCGGCGGCGCCTTCGTCGGCGGCGCGACGATCGAACTTTCGTGCGACGCGCCGCTCCGCGAGCCGTTCGAGGTATACCTGCAGGGCGGCGCGACGAGGGAGCACGTGCGGCTCGGGTGCATTTTTGCCGCGCAGATGCTCGCCCAAGAAAGCAATTGGGCGTGACCGCAGAAGCCTTTGCGGCGATGATCAGAAGGGGGCGTTCTTGAGCGAGCCGGGTGAATCTGTCAAAGAAGGCGACAACGTCTACCGCCGTCGCTACGTGCGGGTCGCCGTCGCGTCGACCGTCAGCTATACCAGAGACGGCGCCGATACCCCGAAGAACGGCGAGTCGAGCGATCTCGGCGGCGGCGGAATCCGTCTGGCCACCGACGAGGATCTGCCGCTCGGAGCCGTCCTCTTACTCCGTTTTCGCATCCCGTCGGTCGATCGCGAGATCGTAGCCCGCGGTCGCATCGTCCTGTCGTTCTACAACGCCGAAGATCAGCGCTTCTTCCACGGGATCGCGTTCACGCAGATCGATCCGCGCGACCAGGAAGACATCATCCGCCACGTCGCGACCGAGATCCATCGGATCGCGCTCGAGGACGACGCCGAAGTCTAGCGGCGTCCGCTTCCCATGAAGCCGAAGAAGAAGTAACGATTCCCGCCTTCGGTCTCGACGACGATGCGCGTGTCCTCGATCGAGGCGCTCTTGATGGTCTTTCCGATGAGCGTGTCGAGGATGGATTGCGTCTGCTCGAACTCCGCCTCGCGCAATGCGTCGGGATCCACCTCCAACAAATTGAGGAGATCGTCGAGAGAGCCGTGATCGCCTGGATCGGTCCCGATGGCCATGCCCCTTGTTTTCGCTTCCGAGTACGCTAGGTGCCTTGCAGGATTCACCGGGGAAGTTCCGCGTCCTGGGGCTAAATTCGGATAGGTCATGTACATCCTCGAGGTGTTGAACGGGCCGCTCGACGGCAAGACGTGGTCGTTCGACCGAGAGATCACGATCGGCCGCGACGACGCCGTCGCCGGGGCCTGTATTACTTTCGACCGTTATATCTCGCGTCGCCACGCCCGCGTCCGCGAAGACGGCGAGGCGCTCGTGCTCGCCGACCTGGAAAGCCGCAACGGCACGCGTGTCGCGGACCGAATCGTGACGGAGACCGCACTCGTTCCGGGCGAACGTTTCATCGTCGGGCGCACGCTCTTGCGCGTCGTCAAGGGCTGATCTCGCGCGATGCAGATCGTTCGGACGCCGGGTTCCGCGCGCGCGGTCGCGCGCACGCTTCCGCGACCGCTCGGCTTCGTTCCGACGATGGGCGCGCTGCACGCGGGACACGCCGCGCTCGTCGAACGCGCGCGCGCGGAAAATGCGTCCGTCGTCACGTCGATTTTCGTCAATCCGTTGCAGTTCGGACCGAACGAAGATTTCGATCGCTATCCGCGCGCGTTCGAGCACGACGCGTCCTCGTTCGCGGAACAGGGCGTCGATCTGCTCTACGCGCCGGGCGTGGAGCGCATGTATCCGCCGGGGTTCGCCACGAGCGTCGACGTGGGACCGCTCGCGGAGGGTTTCGAGGGCGCGAGTCGGCCCGGACACTTCGACGGCGTCGCGACGGTCGTCGCGAAACTCTTGCACGCGATCGAGCCGACGTCGCTCTATCTCGGACAGAAGGACGTCCAGCAGACGGCGGTGCTGCGCGCGATGGTCCGCGATCTCGATTTCGCGACGAACGTCGTCGTCGTCGCGACCGTGCGCGAGCCCGACGGACTCGCGCTCTCGAGTCGCAACGCCTATCTCGCCCCCGCCGAACGGCGCGCGGCGCCGAGCTTCCATCGCGCTCTCGTCGCCGTCGCCGATGCGGTGCGCGCGGGCGAGCGCGATCCGCGGCTAGCGCGCGACGCGGGCGCCTCGCTCCTCGAAGCGCCGCTCGCGTGGGAGTATCTCGCGGTCGTCGATCCCGCGACGTTCCGACCCTGGGAACGGATCGAGCGACCGGCGATCGTCGTCGGCGTGGTGCGCGCGGGCGCGGTGCGCTTACTCGATAACGAAACGGTCGCGAGCGCGGAGGGTCTCGATCCCGTCGTGACGCCCGCACGCTCGTCCGCGGTCGCCCGACCCGCGCGATGAGCCGGCACGTCGTGCTCGGCGTCGCGGGCGGCATCGCCGCCTACAAGGCGGCGGCGCTCTGCAGCGCGCTCGTCCAGCGCGGCGATACGGTCGACGTCGTGATGACCGCGGGCGCGGAGCGCTTCGTCGCGCCGCTCACCTTCGCCGCGCTCACGCGACGGCCGGTCGCGGCGTCGCTGTGGGACGCACCCGAAACGATCGCGCACATCGCGCTCGCGCGCGCCGCCGACGTGCTCGTCGTCGCGCCCGCGACCGCGAGCACGATCGCGCGAATCGCGCTCGGCATCTCGGACGATCTCCTCGCGAACGTCGCGCTCGCCACGCGCGCGCCGATCGTCGTCGCGCCCGCGATGAACTCCGCGATGTACGATCATCCCGCGACGCGGGGCCATCTCGCGACGCTACGCGCGCGCGGCGTCACGATCGTGGAACCGGGTGTCGGGTTTCTCGCGGAGCGCGAACACGGTGTGGGACGGCTCGCCGAGCAGGACGCGATCGTCGCGGCGATCGATCGCGCGTGCGCGCGGTCGCACGACCTCGACGGAACGCACGTGCTCGTGACGGCCGGGCCCACGCGCGAGGCGATCGATCCCGTGCGCTTCCTCTCCAACGCCGCGACCGGCACGATGGGGATCGCGCTCGCCGCGGAAGCGCTCGCGCGCGGTGCGAGCGTCGATCTCGTCCTCGGCCCGACCGACGTGCCGCCGCCGCCCGGCGCGCGGACGGTCCGCGTCGTGACGGCGCGCGAGATGCGCGACGCCGTGATGGCGCGCGCCGCGAACGCGCAGATCGCGATCGCCGCGGCGGCCGTCGCGGATTGGGCGCCGCGCGAGACCTCCGCGCACAAGCGCAAGAAACACGACGGCGCGGAGTCGCTCGAACTCGAGCGCACGCCCGACATCCTCGCCGAACTCGGCGCGTGCGAGAACGGGACGTACCTCGTGGGGTTCGCGGCCGAGACGGACGATCTCGAAGCGAACGGTCGCGAAAAACTCGTCCGCAAACGGCTCGACGCGATCGCCGTCAACGACGTGTCGTCGCCCGCGAGCGGCTTCGGCACGGGCGAGAACGAGATCGTCGTGCTCCATCGCGGCGGCGCGCGCGACGAACTCGGCCGCGCGTCGAAGCCCGAGCTCGCGCGACGGATGTGGGACGTGCTCCTACGCGAACGCGCCGCGAACGCCCCTCCGGCTCCGACGCGCTAATCGTGCTGCTCGCGATCGACGTCGGGAACACGGACACGAAGCTCGGATTCTATCGCGAGGACGCATCCGGGAAGCTCGTCCTCGAACGCAACTGGCGCGTCGCGACGGCGCGCAATCGCACGGCCGACGAATTCGGGCTGCTCGTCTCGATGATGATGACCAACGCGAACGCGATGCCGAAAGACGTCTGCGCGGTCGCCGTGTCGAGCGTCGTGCCGCAGACCGATCTCGCACTCGCGTACGCGTCGAAAAATTACTTCGGTTGCGAACCGATGTTCTTGCAGGCCACCACGCAAACGCTGATCGACGTGACGACGGAGCGCCCGAAGGAACTCGGCGCCGACATGCTCGCGGCGGCGATCGCGGCGAAGGCGAAATACGGCGCGCCGCTCGTCGTGATCGGTTTCGGAACGGCGACCACGTTCACGGCGATCTCGCGCGAGGGCGAGTTTCTCGGGACCGCGCTCGCGCCCGGCATCCGCATCTCGATCGACGCGCTCGTCGACCGCACGGCGAAGTTGCCGCAGGTCGCGCTCGAGGCGCCGAACGGTCCGATCGGCCGCGATACCGTCTCCGCGATGCAGGCCGGGATCGTCTTCGGCTTCGTCGGTCAGACCGAGGGCATCGTCGGCCGGATGCGGCGCGCGATCGGCGAGGACGCGCGGGTCGTCGCGACGGGCGGTCTCGCGGGCGTCGTCGCCAAGCACACGCATGCGATCGACGCCGTGGAGCCGCATCTCGTACTCGAGGGGCTACGGATCTTCTACGAACGGTCGCTCGGATAAGCGGGCTCCACGCGCCCGTGCGTGACGCGCGAAGCCGGGCGCTCGTGCGCGCGGGCGGCGCGCGCGGAGGCGGCCGGGCAGAGGATGCTCGCATATCGAAGCGAGTCGTGCGAGATCCGGATGCTTGCGACCCACGCGGCCCCGGCCTCGCGGCGTGGCCGCCGCTTCGCGAGCATCGTGGCCGCGGAAGTGCTATACTATGACGGTTATGCCGAACGCCGTTCCCGCGCTCCGAATCGGAACGAACGAGATCTGGCCGCCCATCGTCTTCGCGCCGATGTCGGGGGTGACCAACCGCACCCTCCGCGCGCTCTACAAGCCGTTCGGCTTCGGGCTCACCGTCACGGAGTTCGTCTCGTCCAACGCGATCGAACACGGCGCGAAGCGCACGATGGAGATGATCGACCAGCACGGGATGGAGCGTCCCGTGTCGACGCAGTTATGGGGCAACGATCCGGAGATGATGGCGCGCGCGGCGACCGTCGTGCGCGAATGCGGCGCCGACATCGTCGACATCAATTTCGGTTGCCCCGCGCCCAAGGTCACGAAAACCGAAGGCGGGAGCGCGTGCCTGCGCGACGCCGATCGGTGCGAGCGGATCATGCGCGCGGTCGTGAACGCGGTCGACTGTCCCGTCACGATGAAGATGCGCCTGGGATGGAACGAGAACGAGCTCGTCTATCTCGACGTCGCGCGTCGCGCCGAGGCCGTCGGCGTGCGGGCGATCACGTTGCACGCGCGCACGGCGAGGCAATTCTATAAGGGCCACGCCGACTGGTCGCACATCGCGCGCCTCAAGGCGAGCATCGGCATCCCCGTGATCGGCAACGGCGATCTCTGCGAACCGCACGACACGCTGCGTCGGATGCGCGAGAGCGGCGTCGACGGCGTGATGCTCGGTCGCGCGGTGCTCGGCAATCCGTGGCTCGTGCGCGGCGTGCGCGATCTCATGGAAGGTCGCGAGCCGCGCCCGATCCCGAGCGCGCCCGACCGCTTGCGTTTCGCGATCGACCATTATCGGACGATGGTCGAGGAGTGGGGCGAATCGCGAGCGGTCCCGCAGATGCGCAAGCATCTCGGATATTACTTGCGCGGCTTCCACGGCGCGAGCGAACTCCGCGAACGACTCATGCGGACGGCGACCGCGGCGGAGACGATCGGTATCGTCGAGGCGACGATCGAGCGGCTCGAGGCCGCGGGCGGCGTTCCGTCGGAGCCCCTCGCCGACGTCGACGCGTCGGGCGCTCCCGTGAAGACGATCGGACGTGACACGCATCGCGTGGTCGCCGCGTGAGGGCGAACGACATGGGCGCGCCGACGGATCGCGGGATCGCCGCGTGAGGCCGAACGAAACGGGCGCGCCGACGGATCGCGGGGTCGTCGCGTGAGGTCGCACGAAGCGGATTCGCTCTACGGCGCGGACGACGCCCGCGCGCTCTATGACGAGACGTACGAGAATTATTCGAAGTATCTGAACCCGCCGCTCGCGCGCGTGATGAAGCTCTCCGGTTCGCCCGTCGCCGTGCGCGCGAGCGGGTCGACGATCTGGGATGCGAGCGGCAAAGCGTATCTCGATTTCGCGGGCGGCTACGGAACGTTCACGCTCGGACACTCGCACCCGCGCGTCGTCGCGGCGGTGCGCGACCAACTCGACCTCATGTCGCTCTCGGGCAAGACGATGTTCGAACCGCTTGTCGGTCGGCTCGCGCGTCGGCTCGCCGAGATCGCGCCGGGCGATCTCGGCATTTCGTTCTTCTGCAACAGCGGCGCGGAAGCGATCGAAGGCGCGCTCAAGCTCGCGCGCGCGGCGACGGGCCGTACGAAGATCGTCGCGACCGTCGGCGCGTATCACGGCAAGACGCTCGGCGCGCTGACGGCGAGCGGACGCGACGCATACAAGGAATCGTTCGGTCCGCTAATCCCCGACGTCGCGCACGTGCCGTTCGGCGATGCGGACGCGCTCGCGACCGCGCTCCACGGCGCCGCGGCGTTCGTCGTGGAGCCCGTGCAGGGCGAGGGCGGCGTCGTCGTGCCGCCGCCCGGCTATCTCGCGCGGGCGCGCGCCGCGTGCGACGCGGCCGGGGCGTTATTGATCGCGGACGAAGTGCAGACGGGTCTCGGGCGTTGCGGGTTCGCGTTCGCGTGCGATCGCGACGGCGTCGTGCCCGACGTCCTCGCACTCGCGAAGGGTCTTTCCGGCGGCGTCGTGCCGATCGGCGCGTACGTCGCACGACCGGACGTGTGGAAGGCCGCCTACGCGAAGCGACCGCTCGCGCATACGTCGACGTTCGGCGGCAACCCGCTCGCGTGCGCCGCGGCCCTCGCCGCGCTCGACGTGTTGCGCGACGACGATCTCGCGAACGCGGCGCGCGAGCGCGGCGAGCAGTTGCTCGCGGGAGCGCGCGCGATCGCGAACGAGTATCCGAGCGTCGTGCGCGAGGCGCGCGGTCTCGGTCTGCTCGTCGGTCTCGAATTGCGCAGCGAAGGCTACGGCGGCACGATCGTTCCGGAATTACTGAAGGCCGGCGTCACGGTCGCCTGGACGCTCAACGCGCAGAACGTGATCCGTCTCGAACCGCCGCTCGTCGTCACCGCGAGCGAGATCGAACGCGCGCTCGTCGCGCTACGCGCGGGCATCCACGTCGCGCACGAACGCCTCGGCACCCTGCCGGAACGCGCGATCGTCTAACGCGATGCCCTTCGTCGAATCCACGATCGTCGTGGACGCGCCCGCGCGCGTCGTCTACGAGTTGGCGAAAGATCAAGAACGCTTCCCGGAATTCATGCCCGACGTCGAGCTCGTCACGGTGCTCGAGCGTCACGGCGAGCGGATCGTCTCCCGTTGGCGAACGCTCGTCGAAGACGCGCCGATCGAATGGATCGAAGAGGACTTTTTCGACGACGATACGCTCCGCGTGACGTACCGCTTACTCGAAGGCGATCTCGACACGTTCGAGGGCACGTGGACCTTCGACGACACGCCGACCGGCACGCACGTCCGCCTCGAAGTCACCTACGATTTCGGCGTTCCGACCCTCGCCGAACTCATCGGTCCGACGCTCCACAAAAAAGTCGAAGAGAACAGCGCGATGATGCTCGCCGCTCTCAAACGCGAAGCGGAGTCGACGACGGAGCGCGTGCGAACCGCGTGAGCCGCGACGCCGCCTCGGGCACTCCCGATCGGCGGCGAGAAGACGAAGCGGCGCGCGCCATCGATCGAGGCGATCTCGCGTAGGTCGGGCCGCGTCGCCGACGACGATCATGCGGCCGTCCGTCGGGTCATCGAAGGGCATGATGCCGAGGATCCGCGGGCGATCGAAGACGTCCGTCAGTACGCCGAAGCGGGTCGCTCGAGAATACGAAAGCGATTAGCCGAAAGACGGTCGCCGATACGACTACGAGGTCACCGGAATTGACCCGACGTTCGGTCGTACGTGCTTCCACACCGAGCGGCTTCGCCGATCCGAATCGTTATCACAACTCCGATCCCGCGTAGATGTCGTCGATGGCGACGGTACCGTCGACGCTCTC
>CAZZXB010000015.1:0-5547 GCA_964658025.1 uncultured Janthinobacterium sp. | reverse complement strand
ACAACTCCGATCCCGCGTAGATGTCGTCGATGGCGACGGTACCGTCGACGCTCTCGAAGCGGACGTCGCCCGAGAGCACCGGGAGCGAAACGACCCAGTCGGTGCCCGCTCGGCGTATCGTTTGAATCCAGCGTTTGCGCGAATCGACGAGGACGTATTCGCGTAGGGTTTGGATCGTGCGATACTCGTCGAACTTCGGACCCCGATCGACGGCGTGGGTCGAAGGCGAGAGAACCTCGACCAACAGCGTGGGGTAGCGGACGAACCTTTGCTCGACCGTGTCGCGCGGATCGAAACCGACGGAGATGTCGGCGTAACGGCTACTGGTCTCGGTAAGCGTTTTCAGGCCCGACGTCCACACGCGGCCCGGGCCGACGATCGCATGAAGTGCCGCGGCGAGGTTCGCGACTAAGATCTCGTGACGTAGCGTCCCGCCCGGAAACTCCGACACGACGCCGTCCGAGAATTCGAACTTTTCGTCCTCGCCTTCTTCCCAAGCAACGAACTCGTCGACGTTTCGTAATTGCGGAAACATCATGTGCCATTCTATCACTCCACCGCATGCGGAGCGCAAGAGCGACGGAAGGCACCGTCACTTCGCGAAGTCAAAGGCCCAATCGGGGTAACCCCCGAGGAGGCGCTCTATGGCAACCCAACCGGCTCCGCGAGACACCGAGAAGAAGCCCGCGAAGGGCACGCTCCGCGTCGTCGATCCGTCGCCGCTCAACTGGCTTTTCATCACCTGGAATACGATGGAAGAACCGATCCGCACCGATCACGACGGACGCGCCGTCTACTCGATGGCGACGGGGCATCGTTATTCGGACGGCGGCAAGACGCTCGAGATCGACGTCCGACGCGACGTCGTGTATCAGAACGGCGAACCGCTCACCGCGCATCACATCGAGCTCGCGTTCGACGAGATGCAGAAGTGGGAAGCGCCGCACCCGCCGGGCACGTGGCTGAACTTCGCTCCCGAAACGATAACCGAAGTCGTGAACGATCATCTGATCCGTTTCCGCTTCCCCGAGCCCGACGGGCTCGCGCTCGCGAAGATGCGCGGCTTTCACGTGCCGAGCAAAACGTTCTGGACCGAGGGTCCGGGCTTCGGATACGAGCGCGAGGGATCCGGCAACGGGAATTGGTGAATCGTCGATCGACCGGGCCCGTGGGGCACCGGACCGTTCACCCTGGTAGAGGGTCATTCGTCGATCACGACCGTGATCGCCATCCAGCGTCCGCAGCCGTTCGCGTGCACCTGGCTGATCGAAAAAGAAGATCGCACGCCCGAAGTCGTGCTCGAAGCGAATCCGACGTATTGGGATACCACGCGCGGACCGTGGGTGAAGAAGATCGTCTTCCGTAACACGCTAACCCCGGCCGAAGCGCTCGATCTCTGCTGTTCCGGTGACGGCGAAGTGGACATCGTCACCGAGGTCGCGACCGCCGACGCACGGCGCGTGATCGATTCGGAGTTCGCGCATCTCGAGGCTTGCGACGCGAATCGCGTTCTCGTCGGCGTGTTCAACCGACACGACGCGCACGACGCACCCCTCGGAGATCGCAATCTCCGCGAGGCGCTCAACCTCGCGGTCGATCGCGAGAAGATCATCCGCGACGGGATGCACGGCTACGCCTCCGTCGTCGCGGCGCTCACCCCGCCGTGGTGCGCGGGTCATCCGAAGGATCTCGCACCGTTCCCGCACGACGCGGCGGCGGCGAAGGCGGCGTTCGCGAAGGTCGCTTGGCCGGCCGGACGTCCGTTACGCATCGCGACGGGCGGCGGCTTCGAGGCGATCGCCCATCTCGTCGCGGACGATATCCGGGCCGCGCTCGGGATCGCGGTGACGGTGGACGTGGAGAAGGCGAGCGATACCCTCTCGGGAGCGCGCGCGCTCGCGGAGAGCAAGATCGTTCCGACGTGGGACGTTCTGTTGAACTTCTGGTTCGACATCAGTTCGGAGGCGACGCCCGCGATGATCCATCGCGAGTTCTTCGGATCCGACGGCGCGTTCCGCGTGGGTTCGCCGATGCCCGACTTCGATCGGATGTACGACGCGATGGCGCGTGCGACCGAAAGCGCGGAACTCATCGCGAGAGCCGAGGCACTCGATCGCTTCGCCAAGGACGAAGCGCTCGGGCTCTTCCTCTGCTCGCCGAAATCGCTCACGGCCGTGAACAATCACGTGAAGTTCACGCCGTACGCGACGACCTTCGAACTCGCCGAAGCCGAACTCGAACCCACGCACTGGTCGCTCGCGCCGTAACGCGAACGCATGCGTCGACGGCGTCGGGGCGGTATGCGGCCGACCGCGCCGGTCGCACGTAGCCGTCGGGAGATCGCGGGATTCTCGCGCGCGATCTCCCGATTGCTTTCGTGGGTCGTCGTCCCAACGGCGCGCAAGGCGATGCGAGCGCGGGCGTGAAGCGCGACCCTATGTCCGAATTCCGACCCTCCGGCGTGCAGCAGGCGATCTACGCGCGCGGGCTTCGCGGCGAGAAACCCGCGTATCCGCTAACGGCGGACGGACTCGAGGCCGCGGCGCGCGCGATCTTGAGCCCGGAGGCCTTCGCCTACATCGCCGGCTCCGCGGGCGAGGAGCGCACGGCCGCCGCGAATCGCGAGGCGTTCGAACGGCGGCGCATCGTTCCGCGGATGATGCGCGGCACCGCGCGGAGCGATCTCTCGACGACGGTACTCGGGAAGCCGATGACCTTTCCGGTGCTCGCCGCACCGGTCGGCGTGCTCGCGCTGGCGCATCGCGACGGCGAACTCGCGGTCGCGCGGGCGACGGCGGAGCTCGACGTCGTCAACGTCGTGTCGACCGCGGGCTCGCACACGATGGAAGAGATCGCGGCGGCCGCGCCCGCCGGGCGGCGCTGGTTCCAACTCTATTGGCCGAGCGATCCCGAACTCGCCGAATCGTTCGTCTCGCGCGCCGACGCGGCCGGCTTCGGAGCGATCGTCGTCACGCTCGATACGTGGAGTCTCGGATGGCGTCCGCGCGATCTCGCGCTCGCGCACTTGCCGTTCCTCGGCGGGAACGGCATCGCGAACTATCTGGCCGATCCGTTCTTTCGCTCGAAACTCCGTCGCCCGCCCGAAGAATCGCCCGAAGCGTTCGCGGAGGCGGTGATGCGTTGGGCCGCGATCTTCGGCAATCCGTCGCTCGGGTGGGACGATCTCGCGCGGCTCCGCGCGTGGACGAACTTGCCGATCGTCGTGAAAGGCGTCCTGCATCCGGGCGACGCGCGTGCCGCGGTCGATGCGGGCGCGGACGGGATCGTCGTCTCCAACCACGGCGGACGCCAACTCGATCGGTCGATCGCGTCGCTCGACGCGTTGCCCGCGATCGTCGACGCGGTCGGCGATCGGACGAGCGTGCTCTTCGACTCCGGGATCCGTTCGGGTGCGGACGTCCTCGTCGCGCTCGCGATCGGCGCGCGCGCGGTGTTCGTCGGGCGGCCGTATGCGTACGGTCTCGCGATCGGCGGAGCGGACGGCGTATCGCACGTCTTCCGCACGCTCCTCGCCGACTTCGATAGCGCGCTCGCGCTCGCCGGGATCGGAGCGGTCGCGCGGCTCGACCGCTCCGTATTCGCTACCGATTGATCGCGGGCGGCATCACTTCACGATCAGCGTGCCGATCATGTTCTCCGTGTCGTCGTGGAAGGTGCAATGGTACTGATACGTTCCGGCCTTCGGGAACGTGTAGCTGACGGATTGACCCGGTAAGAGCACGCCCGAATCGACGAGTTGCGTGCCGTCGTAGACGTTGCCGCCGCTCGCCGGCGCGAACGGATCGAGCGTCGGAAAGGGTTGCCCGACCGGCGCGAACACGACGTTGTGCGGCTCGTTATTCGAAGCGTTCGTCCACGTCACGGTACTCCCGACGGGGACGGTGGCGGTCGTCGCGCCCGGGTCTCCCGCGGAGAGAAAGCGGAGCACGCTCGCCGTGGACGACGGCGCCGTCGGACCGCCGGGCGCCGTGCCCGCGACGAAATGGAGTCCGCCGACCGCGTACGGAAACGCCTTCGCCGCCGCGAGCCCGCTCGCGAGGTCGGCCGCGCTCGCCGTCGCCGCCGACGCATCGTATGCGGTCTGCTGCTGCGGATACGCGGTTCCGGGTTCGTTCACGACGATCGTCTGGACCATCTCCGGTTGATGGATCAGGCAATAGACTTTATAGGTGCCGGGTTTCGTGAACTTGAGCGAATACGTCTTGCCGAGTAAGAGAAATCCCGAACTCGTGAACGTCGTGCCGTCGTACGTCGATCCGCCCGCCGGTTTTTGGTCGCTCGGATCCGACGCGGACGGCAGTTTCTGCCCCGGAGCGAGAAGCGAGACCGTATGCGGCTCACCCGCGGGGTACGACCATTCGACCGTATCGCCCGAGTCGATCGTCAGCGTCGAGGACGGGTAGAAGGCGAGACCCTGGATGGCCTGATCGCTCGACGCCGCGCCCGCTTGCTCGTGCCAGGTGACGGCTTGCGTTTGCGGCCGGAGCGCGACGGAATCGCCCCCGGAGCAACCGGTCGCCGCGAGCGCGGCGATCGTGAGAACGGCCGTCGCGCAACGCGAAGCGACCGCGGTTGAAAAAGCGTTCGACATGATCATCTCCGATAGAAAGCAGCTTCGCCGACAGCATAGCGTATGTGCGTCCTCGCAGCGTCCTCGGCGCACGGAGACGCGATCGGTTCGCAGATTGCCGTTCGCGAACGAGGCTCGAAGCGGCCCGTTCGGGTCGGCTCCGATCCGAGCTCTCCACTCTCGCATAACCGCATACGGATAATCGGCACGAGAGCGAAGCGACGTCGCATGACGAACGGCCGAACGATGCGTCCGAACGGAGTCGCCGTGATGTTCGTGGGTATCGCGCTCGCATGCGTCTTCGCGGCGAGCGCGCGCGGCGACGATGTCGCGAGCGATCCCGCATCCGTCGCTCCCGAGATCGACGGTGTCGTGATCCGCGGCGCGTGGCGCGCGAGCGTCCGCGTCGGATCTCCGCGCGCGGCGCTCTCGGGCGACGCGTTGCATCCGGGAGCCGTCGTCGTCACGCGACGGGGCACCACGCTGACCTTCGCGCGAACGGATATGCGTCCGGACGCTCCCCGCTTCGAACTCGACGTCGCGGTCGCCCGATTGCGCGGCGTTGCGACATCCGGAGCCGTCGATCTGTCGGTGCGCGATCGGAGCGCGAATCCGCTCTTCATGGATATCGCCGGGGCGAGCGTCGCGCGCGCGTCCGGCGTCGTCCCGCTCGTTCGCGTCACGACGTCGGGTTCGTCGAACGTCGACCTGAGCGATCTCGATGCGCGCGTCGCACGCGCCCACGCACGTCAGTCGAGTCGGCTGACGATCCGCGCGCGCGACGCGATGACGATCGCCGCCCTCGACCGCGCGCGCGTGACGTTCGTCGGACCGGCCGAGGTCGACATCTCCTCGAAGGATGCGGCGACGATCGAACGGCGTTGAGCCGATCGTCGGGCGACGGCCGGACGGTCGAGAGCGTGGCGGACGCGCGCCGACGGCCGGACGGTCGCGAG
>CAZZXB010000014.1:0-32694 GCA_964658025.1 uncultured Janthinobacterium sp. | reverse complement strand
CGCGGAGGCGGGCTCAGGCGGCGATCGCGCGAGCGGGTACGGCGAACGACTCCATGATGAGCGTCGCCGCCGCGACGTCGTCGTCGTCGACGAGGACGCTGAGCTCGGCGCCGATCGCGGAGACGTGGACGATGCGCACGCGTTCGACGTGGAACCGCGCGATGACGTCGCGCAAGACCGGGAGCACCGGCCGTCTCGTGTCGCCGCGCAGGCTGATGAGCCCGCAGCGCTCGTGGAGGCGCACGGCGAGGTTGAACGGTCGCGCGGCGATATGCAGTCGCGCGATGTCGTCGGAATCGACCACGACGAAACACCCGGCGCCGTTGATTTCGATCGAGTGCGTCCGGACGTCGAGTTCGCGGAGCCGCTCGACGAATCCGAGTTCGCCGCACTGGCGCTCCAGGCTATCCGTCTCTCCCTCGATGATTTCGACGAAGCAGAGTTCGCGTTTGAGGGTGAGCCGTTTCGACATCGGCAGAGAGCGTAGCCGAACCCATGACGACTCGGTACCATCCGTTCGGACGCTTCTTTCGGCCTCCGCGTTATCGGTCTCGGGTGTCGCAGACCTGCGCTCGCGCGCTAGCTCGGCGGGACCGCGGTGCCCCGCACCGGTGCGAGGCGACGATTCTTTTCGGCGTCGCGGAACGCGCGCCACTTCGCTTCCGCGCCGGGGAGGATCTTCGCCGGATCGGTTTCGTAGACGGGCCACGTCGCGTTGGGATTCGTGACCGGAAACCGTGCGAGCCACGCCGCGAGTTCGACGTTTCGCTTGAGGCGATTGTTCTCGATCGCGACGAACGAGCGGGCGCCCTTGCGGATCGCGCTCTGTTCGTCGAAGGGCGTCCAGAGATACGGATCCTCTTCCCAGCCCTTGCGGTCGATGTAGTACAGCACCGATGGATCGTAGTGACCCATGACGACGAGCGAGCCCGGCGGCAACGTCGCGTCGAGCGCTCTCGCGGTCCGATAGACGGTCTTACTGTAGACGTAGTACGGCGCGACCGCGCGTCTACCGGAGGCGACCGCGACGGCGAGCACGGCGACCGCGGCGACGAGTCCGACGCGCGTCGCGAGCGGCGATCGGGCGCGCGCGAAGAGCGTCGCGACGAGTCCGCCCGTCCAGAGCGCGGCGAGCGGCAAGAACGGATAGAGGTAGTAGTCGACGCGCTCGACCGTGACGACGACGTAGGCGTAGGCGAGCGCGGAGAGGAGCCACCCGTACAGTAACGGACGCGCGTCGCGGCGGACCGGCACGACGATCGCGACGACGAAGAGGAGCGTTCCGACGAGCCCGAGCATCGTCCCGGGCAACATGCCGAGCGCGCTCCGGAAGAGGCCGAGCTGGTGCGCGAATCCGTGCGCGGACGCGAACGCCTTGCGGAGCGCCGGAACGACGTGGAGGGCGGTGATCCCGCTCGCCCAATGCCATTCGGCGATCGCGCGGACGTAGGCGTCGTAGGCGGCATACGGCGCGATCGCGAGCGCGAAGAAGGCGTACGTCGCGGGCGAACGCAGCACGGCGGCGCGATCGCGGCGCGCGAGGAGCATCGCGGCGATCGGCACGAGTTCGACGCTCGCGACGGGTTTCGCGAGGATCGCCGCCGCCGCGAGCGCCGCGGCGATCGCGAAGCGGCGCGTCGGGCGCACGCCGTCGCGTTCGAGCCAGAGATACGTCGCGTAGAGCGCCGCCGCGAGAAAGAACGCCATCGTCGTGTCGGGCGTGAAGGTCCGGCCGTAGTAGAACGCGCCCGGGTAGACCGCGAACGCGAGGGCCGCCGCGCCGCCCGCGATCGCGCTCGCGAAGAGCGCGCGGGCGAAGTATCCCACGACGACGACGGTGCCGAGGCTGAACGCGATCGAGATCAGTCGTCCGAAGATCTCGTGGACGCCGAAGAGCTTATAGCCGAGCGCCGCGAGAAACGGCACGATCTGCAATTCGAGCTCGACGTAGTTCGGCGGCGGTCCGTCGTAGTCGGTCTGCGGATGGAACGGGTTGAGATCGAGCGTCGCGAAATTCCGCGCGATCGCCGCCGTGTCGCCCTGGCGCCAGCCGGGGTGGTCGAGGATCGGATCGTGGACGCCGTGCAGGCGCAGGACGAGACCGAGGACGAGCGCGACGGAGAGCGCGCCGTACCAGGCACGGGACGCGGACGTCACGCGGGTTCGCGAAACGTCCAGTATTTGTTGACGAAGAAGTTCACGGCGATGCCCGCGAGGGTCGCCACGAGCCACGTCTTGTGCCCGGGACCGAGCGTCGGCTTCGCGAGCGCGGAGACGCCGAGACCGACGACGAGCGCGACGAGCGAGACGCCGATGAATTGCAAGCCCTGCACGACCGCGTGACCGGGCGCGCTCGACTTGAACGTCCAGGCACGATTGAGAAAGTAATTGCTCACGCCGCCGGAGAGGAACGAGACCGAATAATTGAACGTGAAGCGCGACGGCTGCTCGGCGAGCGGGGTCGCGTGCTGCAGGAGCGTGAACACGATGAGGTTCACGAGCATCCCCGACGTGCCGACGATCGCGAACTTCACGAATTGCCGCACGCCGCGCCGCGCGACGAGGCGACGGACGAGATGCGGCCGTTTCGTGACCGGATCGATGACGATCTCTTCGACCTCGACGACTTCGGTCTCGTTCATGCGACCCAGTACCAATCCGCGAAGAGCACGGTAAACAATCCCAAGAGCGGGAGCGAGAAGGCGACGATCGTGTTGTTGATCCAGGCCTTACCGCCCCAGAGTGCGAGAATCGCGAACATCGGAAAGAGCACGAGCGCGAAGCGCGGCATGCTCATGAGGCTCGACGTCGACATCGGAACGAGGATCGAGAGCGCCATGTACGCGGCGTACGACGGTCGGAGACGCCGGAATCCCGCGATGAGGATCCCGATCATCAACAGCGTGAAGACGACTTCGATCGCCTGGTTCGCGATGATCGAGGGTTCGTTGTGCCGGATGCCGATCGCGAACACGTCGTAGGCGTGCTTGAGGCTCGTCCACGGCGGCGAGAGCCGTCTGTTCCAATGCGACTGCACGTGCGAGAAATAGAGCGGGTCGCCGACGAGCACCCAGAGATACGTCATGTATGCCGCGAGACCGAGGCCGATCGCCGCGACGCCCGCGATCACGCGCGACGCGCGAGAGAGGGTCGCGAAGGCGCGAAAGCGATTTCCGACGTTGCCCGAGGCGAGGACCTCGATGAGAAACGGCACGACGAGCAACACGCCTTCCACGCGCGTGAGCGACGCGAAACAGCCGACGATCCCCGCGGTGAGCCATTTCCGTTCGCGGATGTAGTAGAACGACGCGACCGTCAGCGCGAAGAAGAGCGATTCCGTATAGACCGCCGAGAAGAAGATCGCCGTCGGGAAGATCGACACGTAGAAGATCGCGCGATGCGCGACCGACCGATTGTACTGATGCTCGACGAGTTTGTAGAAGAAGAGCAATCCGAAGAAGAGCGCGACGTTCGAGATCAGGAGACCCGCGATGAGATCGCTGCCGAGGGTGGCGCCGACGATGCGAATGAGCGTCGGATAGAGCGGAAAGAACGCCATGTCGGTGCCGTAGTAACCCCGCTCGGCGATGTCGAGGTAGTGCACCGCATCCCAGCGGCCCCACACGGCGAGAAGCGGATTCGTCGACTCCGAGACGTGGAGGCCCGGACGCTCCGCGATGACGATCGAGGCGAGTTCGGCGACGACGATGATCGACGCGCGCGTCACGACGAACGTCGTCAGCACGTCGCGCACCGTGTGGACGAAGCGCGCCGCGACGAGCAGTTTCGCGAACGCGAAGAGCGAGACGCCGACGGCGAGTCCGAGCGAGGGACTTCCGAAGCGCGCCGGCGCGACGAGACCGAGGATCGGAACCAAAAACGCGAGCCACGACGGCGCGTCCCACACGAGCGCCGTCCTGCGGTCGATCCCCGCGCGCGACGCGAAGTAGCCCGCATAGGCGTACCACCCGGCGATCGAGACGAGGGTCCCCGCGACGACGGCGAGCGCGAGGCCCGACGAGCCGAAGGCCGCGTAGCCGCCCGTCGCGCGCATCGCGGTCGCGTACCAAGCGAAGAATCCGAGCCCGCACCCGCCGAGCACGGCGAAGGTGAGCGCGAGCGGCGCGGAAGCGGCGGTCGTCGCGAGCGAGCGGAGAAGCGGTCGCGCGCGCGTGCCGAAGTACGTGGCCTGAGCGGACATTCGGAGGCGATCTTCGGTGCGAACGGATGCGCCCCCCCAGACCCCGAACCGTTTGTGCGCATGAGGGGGTTGGAGGAGACGTGAATCGCTCGCAGTTCGATCTCGTCGTCATCGGCGCCGGAAGCGGCGGCTACGCGGCCGCCCGCACGGCGCGCGCGCTCGGCGCCTCCGTCGCGATCGTCGATCGCGGGCCGCTCGGCGGGCTCTGCATCCTCGAGGGCTGCATGCCGTCGAAAACGCTCATCGCGTCGAGCGATCTCGCCCACGACGTCCGCGAAGGCGGCGCGCTCGGCATCCACGCGGGCGAGCCGCGGATCGACCTCAAGGAGATCTTCGCGCGTAAGCGCGAGATCATCAAGGGCTTCGCCGAGTATCGGACCGAGGGGATCGAGCAATTTCCGCTCTTCCGCGGCGACGCGCGTTTCGAATCGGCGACGACGATCCGCGTCGGCGACGATCTGCTCGTCGCGAAGAACGTGATCGTGGCGACCGGAAGCCGGATCGCGCCCGCGGTCCTCCCCGGACTCGCCGAGGCGGGTTACGTCGACAGCGACGAGGTGCTCGATCGCGACGTGCTCCCGACGTCGATCGTCGTGCTCGGCGGCGGCTACGTCGGTAGCGAGCTCGGCCAGTTCCTGTCGCGGATGGGCGTGAAGACGACGTTCCTCATCCGTGCGAACCACCTGCTCTCGAGCGAAGATCGCGACGTCGGCGAGAACGTGACGGCCCACTTCCGCGACGAGGGCATCGACGTACGCACGGGCGTCCGCCTCTCGCACGTCGAGGTGCGCGGCGGCGAGAAGATCGTGCGGTATTTCGTCGGCGACGAGCCGGGCGAGATCGCGGCCGAGGAGATCTTCTACGCGCTCGGACGGGTCCCGAACGTCGAGGGTCTCGGGCTCGAGATCGCGGGCGTCGCCTGCCACGGCATCACCGGGATCGAAGTCGGCCCGGACCTGCGCACGTGCGTCCCCAATATTTTCGCGGTCGGCGACGTGACGGGCATCTATCCGCTCGTCCACGTCGCGATCTATCAGGGCGAGATCGCCGCACGCAACGCCGTCCTCGGCACCGCCGAAGCGGCCGATTATTCGTTACAGCGGACGCATACGATCTTCACGGATCCGCAGATCGCGATCGCGGGCCGCACCGAAAAAGAGCTCGAAGCGGATGGCGTGCCCTTCATCGCGGCGAAATACTCGTTCAGCGATCACGGAAAAGCCGTCGCGATCAACAAGACGAAGGGGTTCGTCAAGATGATGGCCGAGCCCCGAACGGGGAGATTACTCGGCGCGGCGGTCGTCGGCGCGGAGGCCTCCGATCTCATCCACGAGGTCGTCGTGGCGATGTACTACGGCGGCACCGCGCAGGAGTTCGCGAAGATCCCGCACCTCCATCCGACGCTCGCCGAAATCTGGACGTATCCGGCGGAAGAACTCGCCGAGACGATCGCGGCGCGCGGAGCCGAGCCCCTAGCGGTCACGGCCTGAACGGGTCGGTCGTGCGGCTGGCGATCGTTCAGAGTAAGCCGCGGAAGGGCGATCTCGACGGAAACGCCGAGGCGCTCGGCGCGATCTTCGCGCAACTCGCGCGCGATCCGGAGCCCTACGATCTCGTCGTCCTTCCCGAAGCCGCGTTGACGGGATACTTTCTCGAGGGCGGCGTGTACGCGCTCGCGCGTTCGGCGTCCGAGACGGCGGAGCGGATCGCGGGGCTCTGGCATCGTGCGTCCGGAGCGTCGCGGCGCGCCGTCGACGTCGTGCTCGGCTTCTACGAAAACGCGGACGGCACGTACTATAACTCGGCGCTCTACGTGCGCGTGGAAGCCGACGGTGGTTTTCGGATCGTGCACGTGCATCGCAAGCTCTTCTTGCCGACGTACGGCGTGTTCGACGAAGCGCGTTTTCTCTCGCGCGGAAGGCGGATCGACGCGTTCGACACGTCGTTCGGTCGCGCGGCGATCCTCATCTGCGAGGACGCCTGGCACGCGATCGTTCCGATGCTCGCGGCGATCAAGGGCGCGCGCGTGTTGATCGTGCCGAGCGCTTCGCCCGGTCGCGGATTCGGCGGCCACGGCGAACTCGAGAGCCTCTCGTATTGGCGTAACGTCGTGCGCTCGTATGCCGTCGAACACGGTGTGTTCGCAATCTACGCGGGTCTCGCGGGCTTCGAGGGCGGGAAGGGCATGGCGGGATCGTCGTTCGCGATCGATCCCTTCGGCGATACGATCGGCGAACTCCCGACGCTCGGCGCGCACGTCCTGCGGGCCGATCTCGATCTCACCGACGTCGATCTCGCCCGTTCGCGTCTCCCCCTGCTCGGCGATCTCTCGTCCGTGCTCCCGGACCTGCTCGCGGACGCGCTCGCAGCGGCACGGCCGCTCGAGGTGCCGAAGTGAACGGCCACGCGGCGATCGAGATCGTCGATGCGACGGCGCCGCGACGGACCTCGCTCGACATCGATTGCGCGCTCGTCGCGACCTGGCTCGAAGCGTTCCTACGCGACGAACTCGTCGAGCGGCGCGGCATCGCGCGGGCGGTCCTCGGGCTCTCCGGCGGCGTCGATTCGGCGCTCGTCGCGTATCTCTGCGCGCGCGCGCTCGGTCCTGAGAACGTGCACGCGATCCGCATGCCGTATCGCAGTTCGAGCCCCGATAGTCTCGGCGACGCGCAGGCGGTGATCGACGCGCTCGGTTGTCGTTCGCATACGATCGAGATCACGGATGCGGTCGACGGGTATCTGCGATTCGAAGGCGATGCCGACGCGCGGCGCCGGGGCAACGTGATGGCGCGCACGCGGATGCTCGTGCTGTTCGACCAATCGGCGAAGTTCGGCGCGTTACCGATCGGGACGGGGAATAAAACCGAGCGGATGATGGGTTATTTCACGTGGCACGCGGACGACACGCCGCCGCTCAATCCGATCGGCGATCTCTTCAAGACGCAGGTGTGGCAACTCGCGAAATATCTCGGCGTGCCGGCGCGGATCGTCGACAAGGCACCGAGCGCCGACCTCGAAGCGAATCAGACCGACGAGACGGATCTCGGCATCACGTATCGCGAAGCCGACGCGATCCTCGCCCTCATGCTTTCCGGATTCTCCGACGCGAAGATCGCGGCACGCGGGTTCGCGGAGAGCGACGTCGCGCTCGTGCGGCGTCGCGTCGACGGAACGCATTGGAAACGGCACCTCCCCACGACCGCGATGCTCAGCAACACGGCGATCAACGAATTCTATCTCCGACCGGTGGACTTTTGATATGGCGCTCGCAACGATGCCCCACGACGTAACGAAGTATCCGTTCGTCTTCTATCCCGTCGGTCTCAACCTGCGCGGACGCAAGTGCGTCGTGATCGGCGCGACCGACGATCGCGAAGCGATCGAAAAAGACGAGGCGCTCCGCGAGGTCGGCGGCGACGTCACGTGGATCACGGACGTCGCGTCGCTCCGCGACGAGGACGTGGCGGATGCGTTCTTCGTGATCTCCACGCCGCAGGACGAGGCGCTCTCGGCGCGCTTGCGCGCGCTCTCCGACACGCACAAGTTCTTGCTCTGCGCGATCGACCAGCCCAAGCACGGCTTCGTCGCGATGCAGGCGATCGTCAAAGCCGGGCCCGTGCGCATCGCGATCTCGACGGGCGGGATCGCACCGCGCGTCGGCGGCAAGTTGCGCGCGGCACTGCAGAAAGTGCTCGACGAAACGTTCGTGCGGTTCATCGATTGTCAGAACGCGCAGCGCGAGCGGAACCGCACGAAGTTCGCCACGTCGCCCGAGCGTCGCGGCGCGATGATGGCCGTCGCCGAGGGCTTCGAGGTCGAAATCGATCTGACGTATCCCGCATGGTTCCGCGAGGAACTCGAGGGCATGCGACCCGAGGTGCTGTGATGGCGGCGACGAGCGTCGAGATCGTGACGATCGGGACCGAGCTCTTGCTCGGACACCTCGTCGATACGAACTCGGCGCACATCGCGAGCAAGCTCGCCGATAGCGGCGTGGACGTCTACGCGAAGCATTCCGTCGGCGACAACACCGCGCGGCTGGCGGCGATGCTCGAAGGCGCGCTCGAACGCGCCGACGGCGTCGTGACGACGGGCGGTCTCGGGCCGACGGTCGACGATCTCACGAAGGAAGCGGTCGCGGTCGCCGTCGGTACGACGCTCGAGCTCCACGAGCCGTCGGTCGTCGCGATCGAGGCCCGCTTCGCGGCCCTCGGACGGCCGGGTGCGATCGCGGAGAACAACCGACGTCAGGCGATCTTACCGAAGGGCTGCATCGTGATGGAGAATCCGCACGGCACCGCGCCCGGCTTCATCGCGCTACGTGCCGACGGCAGATTCGTCGCCTGTATGCCGGGCGTCCCGAGCGAGATGAAGCCGATGCTCGCGGAGAAATTCTTGCCCTGGCTGGTCGCGAATCGCGAGCTCGACTCCGCGATCTACACGCGCACGTTGCACACGGTCGGGATCGGCGAATCGGTCGTCGACGATCGGATCGCGCCGCTCTTCCGCGAACTCGAGAATCCCAAGATCGCGGTCCTCGCGCACACGTTTCGCGTCGACGTGAAGATCATGGCGAAGGCCGTCGACCGCGCGACCGCGGACGCGCTCATCGCACCCGTGGAAGCCGATTTACGCGAACGGATCGGCGAGGGCATCTTCGGGATCGACGACGAGACGCTCGAAGGCGCGCTGCTCGCGCGGCTCGCGTCGCGCGGGTCGACGCTCGCGACCGCCGAGTCGATCACGGGCGGCGCGATCGCCGACGCGATCGTGCGCGTGCCGGGTGCGTCGAAAACGTTCCGCGGCGGCATCGTCGCGTACGACAACGCGGTGAAGACGTCGTTGCTCGATGTGGACGAAGCGCTCTTGCGCGAGCACGGTGCCGTGAGCGAGGAAGTCGCGATCGCGATGGCGCGCGGCGCGTGCGTTCGCGTCGGCGCCGACGTCGGCATCGCGACGACGGGGATCGCGGGCCCGAGCGGCGCGACGGACGACAAGCCCGTCGGTCTCGTCTACATCGCGGTCGCCGGACGCGACGGTGCGTCGACGGTCCGCCGCATCACCTTCCCCGGTACGCGCGACGACGTGCGTCGGCGCGCGACGGTCGTCGCGCTCAACCTCGCCTGGCGCTATCTCGACAAACGAGAAGCCGTTCCGTCGTAGCGCGCGCGATTCGGTACGACGGCTCCCGCTTCGTCCGGTCAGACCGGAGCCGGAGGGACGTGCGGATGCATGATGCGCGTCGTGAAGACGAGCACGCCGAAGATGATTCCGAACAGTAAGAGCCCGATACCCCAGTTGCGCCAGGCGTTCTGAACGGCGACGAACTGCGCTTCGTCGCGGAACGCGCGATTGCGAACGGCGACGTCGTTGCCCTTGATACCGAAATAGATCGCCATGGCGAGGGTCACGAGCGATCCGAGAATCGGGATGAGCGCGGCGACGATGTAGGCGACGCCGGTCCAGATCTTGCCGTGGTTCATCAACCAAAACGGGCAGACGCCGAACGCGCCCCAATTCCATTGCCCCGAATATTTCGTCAAGGGAACGGCGCCCGGGTTCTCGCGTCCGAAGGGGGCGCCGACGGGCGAAGCGCTTTCGAGATACGGTGTCGTCATCGTCGACCTCAAAAGAATAAAAGCGAACGTGCGTGGGCTCCCCGTTCGCGCGCGTAGGTGAAAATCTTTCGTCCGAGCACGTCGTCCGGTCGGACGAGCCGATCTCGCGCGCGGATGCCGCGTCGCTCGGCGAGTTCGTCCGCGCATCCCTCCCGCGTCGTGCGCGCTCGAGGCGAGGCTACGCGGGCGATCCCCCCGCCGTGCGTGGTTCGCCTTGTCCGTTCGTCGCGCGGAGAAGTCCGCCGAACTGTTCGACCGCTACGTCGTAACATTCGCACGACGCGTTCTGCAAGCCCGAACGGTCGACGATCTTGATGATTCCGTTCCCGTAGGTGATGAGCCCGGCTTTTTGGAGCGTTCCGGCGGCGATCGTGACGCCGGAGCGGTGCGTGCCGAGCATCATCGCGAGATACTCGTGCGTTAGCGGAATATCCGCAAGACCGACGCGATCTTGGGTCATGAGGAGCCAACGCGCGCATCGCTCGTACACCGTGTGCAAGCGGTTACAGGCCGCGAGTTGCCCGAGCATGTTGACGTACGCCTGGACGTAGCGATCGAGTAATTGCCGGAACGTGCGGTTCGAAAAGAACGAGAGAAACAACGCGGCATCGAGCTTGACCGCGATGCCCGGGACCTGGCAATACGACTCGTTGGCGGTCGTGGTCGCGCCCAGGAGTAAGGGGATGGCGGATACGCCTTCGCGTCCGATCGTGCCGACCTCGATCTGGCTTCCGTCCTTCATCCGCGTGACGATCGAGAGCACCGAATCGATGGGGAAGTACACGCCCGTGACGCGTTCCTCGGGCAGATAGATCTGATCGCGGACGCGCAGGTTCACGAGCGCGCCCTCGGCGAGGACGCGCGCGCCCTCCGACTCGTCGAGCCCGGAGAGAATCGCATTCCGCCGCATCACTTCGGAAGTGACGATTCCGGTCGAACGACGACCGGACGATTTCGTTGGCTCCAAAGTTCGTCCTTAAAATGCTAATGACGCGACGGTCTCGATCGAGTCCGCCGCGCCCATCATCGATCGCTATGTTCGAAATCGAACAGGAGAGTCCTTTCCGTCGTCGCTCCAATGTTAAATCGATACAGACGAAGCGCGGCGGCTCGCCTATCGTTGAGCGTAGTCATGGCGTTCGAGCTATCGTTATCCGGCACGTACGACTTCGCGGAGACGTCGCGGATCGAACGCGAGCTGCGCGAGATCGATCGTTTGGATCGCGAGACGACGGCGATCGTCGACTTACGCGACGTCGGATATTTCGATTCGACGCTTTTGGACGCGCTCGTGAGAACGCGCAATCGCCGGATCGCGGCGCACGGTCGGAGCGACGTCTGCATCGTCATCCCGCCCGCGCGGTTCGGCCGGCGGCTTTTCGATATCACGCGTCTCGATACGGCGTTCAGGATCTTCGACGATATGACCGCCGCGCGATTCTACGCCCGCGCGGCGGTTCTACTCGCCGAGCTTCGAGCGCCCACGGATTACCGATAGCCGGACGCGACGGACGGATCTCCCGTCATCGCCGAGCGGCTTCGCCTACGACGGAAGCCCGCGTTCCGATGCGGGTCGCGTCGGACCTCCGTATCCGACGGACGCGAGCACGCGTTGCGTCGCGAGGCCGTCCGCGAAGCTCGGAAGCGGGACGTCGGTGCCGTCGAGACGCGCGGCGACGTCGTCGAGGAGCGCGACGAACGCCGGAAGATTTCCGTGCGCGGCCTTGAGGTGATCGTAGGGCGACGGCGCGATTTCGAGTTCGGCCGTCTCGTCGTCGTCGACGACGAACGTGCGGAGGTCGACCATGTCCGGGCCGCTCGCGACCGCGGTGCGCCGCTCGCCGTGGATCGCGGTCGTGCTCGCCGTCGCGGCGCGCGTCGCGTCGATCCAGACGTTCCCGATCAGCCCCGAACCGTAATCGATCGTGGCGAAGGCGCCGTCGGCGACGTCGCTCGCGAACGTCTCGCCGTTCGCGCGTCGCACGGGATTCGCGGTCCGCTCGTAGCCCGTCGAGCGGATCGGCGCGCGTCCCGCGAGCCACGTGGAGAGATCGACGAGATGCGAGAGGATCGCCCCCGTGATCCCGCCGCCGCGCGCGCGCTCGAACCACCACGAGTTCGCGCGCTCGACGTCCTCGCGGAGCATCGACGCGGCGAGCGTCACGTCGATCGCGCGAAGCGGTCCGAGATGATCGTTCGCGCGGAGTTCGTGCAGCGCGAGTCGCGCGGGAACGTAGCGGAACTCGTGCGCGATCGCGCAGACCGTCCCCGCGCGCTCGGCCGCCGCGACCATCTCCTCGGCTTCGGCGACGTCGAGCGCGAACGGCTTCTCGCAGAAGACGTGGAGCCCGCGGTCGAGCGCGGCGAGGACGGCCGCGCGATGGTCGAACGGCGGCGTCGCGATCGAGACCACGTCGAGGTCGATCGCACCGAGCATCTCGTCGAGCGAGGCGAACGCGTTCGGAATCTTCCGCGCCTTCGCGACCTCGGCCGCACGATTCGGCGACGCGATCGCGACGACGTCGAAACGACCCTGCGCCGCGAACGCCGGCGCGTGGACGGCTCCGCCGAAGCTCGCGCCGACGATCCCGACCCGATAGCGGCGCTCGCTCATGCGAACACGGGTCCGCGGACGGCCGATTCGAGTAACGCGAACGCGCGCGCGAGTTGCGCGTCGTCGATCACGGCGGGCGGCGAGAACGTGATCGACTCGCCGCGCAGACCCGATTGGAGTAGGACGAGGCCGAGCGCGAGCGCGCGCGTCACCGTTTCGTTCGCGGCGCGATCGTCGACGAAATCGATCGCCCACAGGAGTCCGCGACCGCGCACGCGTTCGATCTGCGCGCAACGCTCCGCGATTCCGCGGAGCGCCGCGGCGACGTGCGGTTCGCGTTCGCGCGCGATGCGCGGGACGTCGAGCCGTTCCATCTCCGCGAGGTTCGCGAGCGCGGCGGCACAGCCCATCGGGTTGCCGAGATAGGTCGACGTGTGGAGCGCCTCGCCGAACGACGGCTGCCACGCATCGGCGACGCTCCGCGCGACGATCGCGGCCGAGATGGGAAAGCCGCCGCCGAGCGCCTTGCCGACGCAGAGGATATCGGGTCGCACGCCGTCGCGCTCGCAGGCGAAGCGCGTGCCGGTCCGGCCGAATCCCGTGTAGATCTCGTCGAAGATCAAGAGCGCGCCGTGCGCGTCGCAGAGCGCGCGGAGATCGCGCAAGAAGCCGTCGGGCGGGATCACGACGCCCGCCCGGCCCTGTATCGGCTCGACGATCACGGCGCCGATCTCGGCCTCGTCGAAATCGTCCGCGATCTCCTCGAGCGAGCGTGCGGCGCTCTCCGGATCGTCCTCGCTCGGGAACGCGACGAAATCCGAGAGATCGGCGAGTTGATCGCGCCACGGCGCGCGGAACTTCGCGATGCCGCTCACGTCGAGCGTTCCGTAACTGAGCCCGTGATACGCGCCGACGAATGCGATCGTCTCGGCCTTCGCCGTCGCGAGGAACGCCGTCTTGAGCGCGAATTCGATCGCCTCGGCGCCGCCCGTGCCGAGGAACACGCGGCCGTCGTCGACCGGCGCGAGCGCGGCGAGGGTGCTACAGAGCCGTACTTTTTCGGCCGTGGGATGGACGTCGCCCATGCCGTGCGCGAGCCGTTCGGCCTGCGCGGCGATCGCGCGCGCGACCGCGGGGTTCGCGTGACCGGTGAGCGCGACGCCGAACGCGCTCGTCCCGTCGATGTAACGGTTGCCGTCGACGTCGGTGACGAGCGCGCCCTCGGCGCGGTCCCAGAAGATCGGAAAATCGTCGGCGAGATACGTCACGCCGCGCGTCTCGCCGCGCGCGAGTTCGGTCGCGAGCGCGAGCGAACGCGGACCCGGGACCGTGCCGACGATGCGTTCGAGGGTGTCGCTCACGTGCGATAGATAGCGCGGACGAACGGAAGAATCCGCCCTTCGCCGCCGTGTTCGCCGCCGAGCGGCGGGTCCTGGAGCCCGCCGAGATGCGCGAGATACGTCGCGCCGCTCGCGAGCGCGACGGCTTCGAGATCGGGTCGATCGACCGGTCGTCGCGCGAACCCCTCGAGCGGAAGCGCGTGGCGACGCAGGTACGCGAGCGCGTCGTCGGGGACCGCGACCGAGCGGATCGCGACGGCGCGCGGGAAGAAGGGCGGCGGCTCGTCGACCGGCTCGTCGTACGCGATGACGTACGCGTCGGACGACGTCTCGGACGCGATGACGTGCGCGCCGGCCGACGCATCGGGTGCGCCGCCGTGCGCGTCGGCCGACGCCTCGGATGCGATGACGGGGCATTGCGTCGCGCGGAAGCGCGCGCGTTTCCGATACGCGTGGTCCTCGCTCGATCGCGGGCGGTCTCCGGGCGGAAACTCCACGACGAACGTGTCGCACGCGCGCGCGAACGCGGCGGCGAAGCGCTCGGGCGCGATCGCGCCGCCGCGTTCGACGAAGACGAGATGCGTCGAGAGACAGCCGTCGCCGTCGTAGAGTATCGCGTCGCGCGCGGCGTCGCGAGCCGCGACGTCGCAGAGGGTCGCGTCCGCGAGGGCCTCGCGACCGACGTACGCGACGCTCGTGCGATGACCGAACGGCACGAATCGCGCGCCCGGTGCGAGCGACGCGCGGATGCGCGCGAGCGTCGCGTCGCGTGCGAACGCGACGACGACGTCCGCGCGGGCGATGCGGTCGCCGTCCGGCCGCGCGCCCGCGCCGTCCCAGACGTCGACCTCGACGCGCGTCGCGAGCGTCGGTTCTTCCTCGACGATCGTCTCGGCGAACGCGCGCACGAGCAGATCGCTCCGATCCTTGACCGCGACCTCGCAACCCGCGACCAGCGCGAAAACGAGCGGCGCGATCGCGACGCCGATCGTCGTATCGCTCGCGATCACGACGACGCGTCCGGCCGCCCGAAAAAAAACGTCGGGACGCCCGTCGCGCCGCGCGAACCCGTCGAGCGCCGCGATCGAACCGACTTCGCTCACGACGACCGCTTCGAGCGACGCGCGATCGATCGCGGTGAAGAGCCGGTCGAGCGCGTAGTCGACGACCGGTTCCGTATACGCGGTTCTATCGACGATCGCGCGCGTCGCGCGGACGCGCGGCGGAAAATCCGCATCGCGCCAACGCGCCGCCGCGTCCGCGATCGCGTCGATCCGCCGCTTCGCGCGCGCGCCCCCGGTCAGCATCGACGGACGCATTTCGCGTTCTCGCCGACGCCCCTCGCGACGCCGTCCGCGCGGTCGATCGACGTCGATCGTCCGACGTGCGGGCGGCGCGAAGCGTTTAGGCGCTCGCCTCGAGCGACGGCACGTCCCACAGCACGACCTCGCCGCGGCCCGCGATCGAGAGATCGAACGGACCGACGATCCGCACCGCGTCGCCGGAAGCGAGCGCCGTACCGTCGGGCGGTGCGTCGCCGGAACCGAGCGACGTTTCGCCGAGCGTCACGTCGCCGCTCGCGACGAAGAGAAACGCGCGCCGACCCGGCGCGATCGTTTTTGTCAGCGTCGTGGCCCCGCCGAGATGCGCGACGTAGGCGGTCGCGTCTTGCCAGATCGCGATCGGCGCGTCGACGCCGGGCGATCCGCTCGCGATCGTCAGCCAGGCGTCGCGCCGATCGTCGAGCGTGAAATCGACCTGCCCGTAACGCGGCGCGAGCCCGGTCGCGCGCGGCACGACCCACATCTGCACGAAATGGACCGGATGCGTCGCGCTCGCGTTGTATTCCGAATGCGCGATGCCGGTCCCGGCGCTCAGGTACTGCACCGCGCCGGGTCCGACGACGCGCTCGTTCCCCATCGAATCGCGATGCGCCAGCTCGCCGTCGAGCACGTACGTCAGGATCTCCATATCGCGATGCGGGTGCGTGCCGAACCCCTCGCCCGGCCGCACGACGTCGTCGTTGAAGACGCGCAGCGCGCCCCAGTTCGTATTCGTCGGATCTCGATAGGATCCGAAGCTGAACGAGTGGCGCGTCCGCAACCATCCGAAGTCGAAGCCCGCGCGATCGTTCGAGCGTTGCACGGAGAGTCGGGCCGTTTGCGTATCCATCTGCCCCCCATAACCCGGTTTGGGTTGCAAGATCGTCGGCTAACGTCCGGTTCGCGTCCCGCGCCGAACATCGTCGATGCTTTCACGCGAGGACGCTCGTCGATCGACGTAGCCCGCTCGATGCGAAGCGCCGCCGTCGCCCGCGGTATCGAGCTCATCGACGGACTGGGTGTTCGAACGAACGGGCGCGATCGGCTCTGGATCGTCAGCGGTTCTTACGTGATCTCCTTCGCTCTGCGTGACGGACGAAAAATCTCGCTCGGCTCTCCGGAGGCGCGAGATCTCGCCCTGCTCGTCGATCGCATCCTCGCCGAACGGCGATGATCGCCGAAGCGCGCGATCCACGTGAGGGCCGACGATCGGGCCGGCGATACGCCGACGAAACCCGGACGCGACGGATCACGCATCCGACCGCGAACCGCGCGACGTGGTGACGAGGTCCTCGGCGTCGAGCGAACAGCCGCGCGGTGCGGCGGCGAGATCGCGACCGAGTAACACGATGCCCTCGCCCGAGCGATAACCGCGATCTTCCGTGTCGATCGCGACGACGGAGGAGCGGTTGCCGAGATCGACGTGGCGCAAGAAGCCGATCGCGCCGTCCGCGACCTCGCGCCCGTCGCCGTCGAGGACGAGCGTGCGCAACCACGGCGGCGCGACCTTCACGCGCGTCGTCTCGCCGCGCGACGACGGCGAGTCGTAGTATTGCGAGACGAGTTCGGTCATGCCGTATTCCGCGACGATCGCCGCCGTCGGAACGCCGAGCGCGGCGCTCAGGCGTGCGTAGAGTTCGTCGCGCGGGATCTCGACCGCGCGCCCCTTGAAGCCGCCCGTCTCCATGATCCGCGAGCCGGGGACCGCCGCGAACGTGCGACCGTCGGCCTCCAATCGTTCGAGGAGCGCCGCGAACGCGAACGCCGTCCCGGCGATGCAGACGGGTTGCCGCGCGGCGATCGATGCGTCGAGCGCGCGGGCGAAGCCCGCGACGTCGACCGCGTCGTCGTCGAGAAAGTATGCGGCCTTTCCGTCGCCGCGCAACACGGAGACGTGTCCCATCATGTACCCGAGGGACGAGTGCGGTCGATGCCGCGGATTGGGCACGAGGTTGAGATACCGCAACCGCACGCCGTCGCCGAGGACGAACCGATCGAAGCCCGCGAGCAACGCCGCGTCGTAGAGCGCCACGCGCTCGACGTAGTGCTTCCCGGAGACCTCGGCGGTCGTGCCGCTCGTGTGGAAGATCGCTTCGGAACGCGCGACGTCGAACGTCGCGAGCGTCGCATCCTTGAACGCGGACGACGGCACGGCCGGGATCTCGCGCCACGTCCGCGGCGGCTTCGCGGCATCGAAGCCGAGCGACGCCGCGTAGCGCGCGTAAGGTACGTTGCGTTCCATCTGAAAGACCGCGATCGCGCGCGCGAGCGCGTCGAAGCGCGCCTCGTCGCAGCCGATCCCGCCCGTGCGCCAATCCGCGACGATTTCGAGAAACGCCGCGTCGAGTTCGTGCGCGTCCGCTCCCGCAAACGGAGACGACGCGATCACGAACGACCGGCCGATGCGAACGGTCGCGCGCGTTTCGACGTGATGAGCCCGCTGTTGAGCCCGCCGATGGAGAGGCCGCCGTCGAAGCGCGCGCTCTCGACCTTGATGCAGCGATCGACGACGACGTCGAGTCCGGCCCCGTCCGCGAGCGCGATCGCCTCCTCGCTGATCACGCCGTATTGGAACCAGATCGCCTTCGCACCGACCGCGATCGCGTCGCGCGCGACCTGCGGCGCGTCCGAGACCTTGCGGAAGACGTCGACGATATCGGGCGCGCCGCGTTCCGCCGCGTACGCTTCGAGCGAGGGATAGGCGCGGATGCCGTCGATCTCGGACGTCGCCGGATTGATCGGCGCGACGTCGAGGACGCCCTTCGTCCGCAGATACGAGAACACGAAGTAACTCGGTCGCGTCGGATTCGGCGAGGCGCCGACCATCGCGACCGTGCGCGCGCGCGCGAGGAGATCGCGGCGCTGCGAGACCGTCGTGAGGATCACGCGCCCGCTCCGACCGTCGCGACGGCGCGCGCCGCGCGCAGGCCGTTTTCGAGATCCCAGATGAGGTCGGCCGGATCTTCGAGACCGACCGAGAGCCGGATCATCTCCGGCGTCACGCCGCCCGCGCGCATCTCGTCGTCGGAGAGTTGTTGGTGCGTCGTCGAGGCCGGATGGATGACGAGCGACTTGCCGTCGCCGACGTTCGCGAGATGGCTCCAGAGTTCGAGCGCCTCGATGAACGCGCGTCCCGCCTCCCGTCCGCCGCGCAGACCGAACGTGAAGATCGAGCCCGCGCCCTCGGGCAGATATTTCCGCGCGAGCGAGCGGTACGGCGAGTCGTCGAGTTCCGCGTACGAGAGCCACGCGACCTCGTCGCGCGCGCGCAAGAATTCCGCGATCGTCCGCGCGTTCTCCACGTGCGCCTTCATCCGTAACGGCAACGTCTCGAGGCCCTGCAGTAACAACCACGCGCTCATCGGCGAGAGCGACGCGCCGACGTCGCGGAGCACCTCGGTTCGCGCGCGCATGAGGAACGCGTACTCGCCGAACGTCTCCGCGAAGTTCATGTCGTGGTAGCCCGGACTCGGCTCCGACAGTAACGGATGGCGCCCCGCGCCCCACGGGAAGCGTCCGCTCTCGACGATGACGCCCGCGATCACCGTTCCGTGACCGCTCGTGAACTTCGTCGCCGAATGGATCACGACGTCGGCACCCCATTCGATCGGCCGACAGAGCGCGGGCGACGCGAACGTGTTGTCGACGACGAGCGGGAGTCCCGCGTCGTGCGCGATCGTCGCGAGCGTTGCGAGATCGGCGACGTTCCCCGCGGGATTCCCGATCGTCTCGGTATAGACGAGACGCGTTTCGGGCCGGATCGCGGCCGCGACGTCGCGCGGATCGTCGCCCGGGACGAGGGTGCACGCGATGCCCATGCGCTTCAGCGTCACCGTGAACTGCGTGATCGTGCCGCCGTAGAGATTCGCGGTCGCGACGACGTGATCGCCCGCTTGCGCGAGGCAGAGCACCGCGATGAGTTGCGCGGAGAGACCGCTCGCCGTCGCGAGCGCGCCGAGACCGCCTTCGAGGCTCGCCATCCGTTCCTCGAACGCGGCGACCGTCGGGTTGCCGATCCGGCTGTAGATGTTGCCGTAGGTCCGCAGCGCGAAGAGTTCGGCCGCGTGTTCGGTCGAGTCGAAGACGAAGCTCGAGCTGAGATGGATCGGCATCGCGCGCGCGCCGGTCGCGGGGTCGGGCGGCGTTCCGGCATGGAGGGCGCGGGTCCGGAAGCCGAAGGTGTGGTCCTGCATCGCCGGACCGTCTTCGACGCCGAACTCGGGGGGACCGACCGCGTCGCGCGCGACCGCTCCCCGTCTCCGTTTACTTCGTTGGACTCGCCTTGAAGACGGATCTCCCCGAAGCGCGATGTTCGGCCGTGAACGGCACGCCGTCGGAGAACACCGAGCTCTGCGGCGGCGACGGGGTCGGTTTCGGTGACGGCTCGGGCTTCGCGCCGGACGGGAGCGGCGTCGGGACCGGATCCTTCGGGAACTCGACGAGTCCGACCATGTCCTGCGCGCCCTCGACGTACCCGGAGAACGCCGTCGGACCGGTCGGCATCGTCACGGTGAACTTGATCAGGCGTCCGTCGTACGTGCCGCTGAGGGGATAGCTCTTGCCGCCGTAGCGCCAATCGCCCGTGAGCTCGCCGCCCGTCGTCTGCGCGAGCTTGACGAACGAGTAGTCGGTCCGGTCGAAATATTGGAGCTGGACTTCCCACGTGCCGTCGAGCGTCGCGAAGGCGGGCGACGTCGGCGTGGCGGTCGGCGCGGGTTCGCCGGACGGCGATCCCGCGGGCGTCGGCGATCCGCCCGGACTCGGGCTCGCGTCCGCTCCGCGACGGTGGCGTCCGCGACGCGGCGCGGGCGTCGGCGAGGCGCTCGGGATCTCCGAGGGCAGCGGCGTCGTCGCGGTCGGTCCCGTCACCGGAATCGTCGTCTGTGCCGGATTCGGCGTGTTCTGGCTCGGATTCGGCGGCGGGGGCGGGACCTGGGCGGCGACGCGGATCCCGCTCGCCGGACCGAAGACCGCCGGAATCGCGAAGACGGCCGCGACGGCGAGCAAACGAAGAGCGTAGGGGATACGTGCGTGCTTCAATGGCCCTCACAGCGCGGAACGACGCGCGGATGCGCCGTCGAAAAGTCAACGCTCGCCGTTCGCGGTCACGATAGCGCTTCCCGTCGCTTGCGACTTCTGCTATAATCGTCCGGTTGTGAAAGCCAAGATCCATCCCACCTGGCACGCCGCCGCGCACGTCCGTTGCGCCTGCGGGGCCGAATTTACCACCGGTTCGACCGTCAAAGACATTTCGATCGAAGTCTGTTCTTCGTGCCACCCGCTCTTCACGGGTCAGCAGAAGTTCCTCGACACGGCCGGACGCGTCGACAAGTTCAACCAGCGCCTCGCCGCCGCCGACAAGAAGAAAGCCGAAGCCGCCGAGCGCAAGAAAGCCAAAGAGCAGGCCACGGCCGCCCAAGCGTAGCGACCCGGAACCGATCTCGAGGACGAGCCGCGAACGCGGCTCGTCCTTTTTCAATCCCGCGCGCACGCCGAGAAGGATCCACCGCCCGTGTTCAACCTCGAACGACTCGAAACGCTCTCCAAACGCTTCGACGAACTCGAAGCCTCGCTCGCCAATACCGGCGGCACGTTCGATCAAGAGCGCTTCACGGCGATCGTGAAAGAGCGCGCGTCGGTCGAACCGACCGTCGTCGCGTACCGAGCCTATAAGAAGCTTCTCGCGGAGATCGCCGCCAACGACGAACTCCTCGCGGACAAGAGCGATCCCGAACTCCACGACATGGCCGAAGACGAGGCGAAGGCGCTACGCGAACGGCGCCGCGAACTCGAAGCCGAACTCACGGAGCTCATGCTGCCGCGCGATCCCAACGACGGCCGCGACGTCTTCGTCGAGATCCGCGCGGGCGCGGGCGGCGACGAAGCCGGCCTCTTCGCGGCCGAACTCGGGCGGCTCTACGCGCGTTACGCGGAGACGCTCGGCATGCGCGCCGAGATCCTCTCGCAGAGCGATAGCGACGCGGGCGGCGTGAAGGAACTCGTGCTCGCGATCAAGAGCGGCGAGCCGTATCGCTTCTTCAAATACGAGAGCGGCGTCCATCGCGTGCAACGCGTTCCGCAGACGGAATCGCAAGGGCGCGTCCACACGAGCACGGCGACGGTCGCGGTGTTGCCCGAGGTCGACGAAGACAACGCCTCGGTCGAGATCCACGCGCGCGATCTCCAGATCGACACGTTCAAGGCGTCGGGCGCCGGCGGTCAGCACGTCAACAAGACCGAGTCGGCGATCCGCATCACCCACGTCCCCTCGGGCGTGATCGTCTCGTGTAGCGAGGAACGCTCGCAGTTGCAGAACCGCGAGCGCGCCATGACGATGCTGCGCAGCGTCCTCGCCGATCGCAAGCGGCGGGAGGCCGAAGAGGCCGTCGGCAGTCTGCGGCGCAGTCAGGTCGGAACGGGCGATCGGAGCGAGAAGATTCGGACCTATAACTTTCCGCAAGACCGCGTGACCGACCACCGCATCAACGAGAATTTCGGCGACGTGCGCGGGCTCATGGACGGCAGTCTCGGGCGGATCGTCGCGCGGCTCCAGCAGGACGAGAAGTCGCGCCTCCTCGCCGGCGAAACGACCGCGGCCTGATGTCGGCGGCGCGGCACGAGGCGTTCGCCGAATCGGTTCGGGCGTGGCCCGTGATTCCGGCCGTGCGCGATCCGGCGCATCTCGATCGCAGCATCGCGGCCCCGGGTCGCGTCGTCTATCTGCTCTGCGGCACGATCCTCACGATCGAATCGCTCGCCCGGGCGCTCGTGCGGGCCGGAAAACTCCCCGTCGTCAACGTCGATCTGCTCGCGGGCGTCGGCAAAGACAAGTCGGCGATGACGTGGCTCGGCCGTTCGGGCGTCCACGGGATCATCTCGACGCACGCCGAGACGCTGCGCGCCGCTCGCGCGAACGAACTCGTCATCGTACAACGCAGCTTTTTGCTCGACTCGCAGGCGCGCGATCACGCGCTGCGGACGCTCGGGCGCTTCGCGCCCGACGCGATCGAGCTCTTGCCGGCGCCCGCCGTCCCACGCGTCGTGACCGAGTTCGCGCTCGCCGCGCCGACCGTGCCGCTCATCGCGGGCGGACTCGTCGCGTCGTTACGCGAGATCGACGATCTCGTCCGCGCGGGCGTCGACGCGGTCTCGGTAGGGAACCCCTCGCTTTGGATGACGGAAAATTCGGAATTGCATTTGCCACGGTAATCGTGGTAGAATTTTGCTACTTTAGCGACAGAGATAAAAGAAAGTCGCTTGGAACCGGGCGTCCCGTGCGTCTTTTTCCGAGCGTCTTTTTTTATTGTGCTCTCGTCGAGCGTAGGAGTAGTAAACGTGATCGATCGTCAGTTTCTCGGAGAGCTCATCTCCGAAGCCGTCGCCGTCGCCATCATCATCGCGTTCGGTTGTTCCGTCGCGGCGATGTACATCTTGTACGACCCGAGTCCGTATCTCAATGCGTATTGGGGCGTCTGCATCGCCTGGGGCCTCGCGGTGACGATCGCGATCTACGCCACGGGCGCCGTTTCGGGGACGCACGCGAATTGCGCGGTGACGCTCGCGCTCTGGCTCTATCGCGGCTTTCCCGGCCGTAAGGTCCTTCCGTACATGCTCGTCCAGGTGATCGGCGGCTTCATCGGCGCCGCGATCGTATACCTGTTGTTCTCGCCCGTGATCGACCATTACAACGCGGTGCACCACACGTTGCGCGACGCGGCCGGCGGCGATTCGTCGGCGGGCGTGTTCTTCACGCATCCCGGGCTCGCGATCACGCCGATGCACGCGTTCGTCGATCAGATCGTCCTCACGGCGATCCTCATCTTCGGGATCTTCGCGATCACCGAAGAGTTCAACACGATGGCGCCGATGGCGAACTCGGGCGCGCTCATGATCGGTCTCCTCGTCGCGACGATCGGCGCGTCGATGGGCTATCTCGAGGCGTGGGCGATCAACCCCGCGCGCGATCTCGGCCCGCGCATCTTCGCGTTCGTCGCGGGTTGGGGCGACCGGGCGCTACCGGGACCCGATCATTATTGGTGGATCCCGATCGTCGGGCCGCTCATCGGCGGGGTCGTCGGCGGTGCCGCGTATCAGTTTCTGATCCATCCGTTCCTTCCCCGCAATCTTCCGGCACAGCCGGATCTGAAGCTTTAGGAGCAAACGATGTCGTACATTCTCGCGCTCGATCAAGGCACGACGAGTTCCCGGGCCATCGTCTTCGACGAGAGCGGAACGATCCGCGGTCTCGATCAACGCGAGTTCCCGCAGCATTTTCCCAAGCCCGGCTGGGTGGAACACGATCCGCTCGACATCTGGACGTCGCAGCGCGAGACCGCGCGCGGCGCGATCGCCAACGCGGGGATCAAGGCGAGCGACGTCGCCGCGATCGGCATCACGAACCAGCGCGAGACGACGATCGTGTGGGAGCGCGCGACGGGCAAACCCGTCTCGAACGCGATCGTGTGGCAAGACCGGCGCACGGCGCCGACCTGCGAGGCGCTCAAGGGACGCGGGCTCGAGCGGACGATCCGCGAGAAAACGGGTCTCGTCGTCGATCCGTATTTCTCCGGCACGAAGATCGCCTGGATCCTCGACAACGTGAAGAACGCGCGCGAGCGAGCGGAGAAGGGCGAACTCTGTTTCGGAACGGTCGACTCGTGGATCGTCTGGAATCTCACCGGCGGCGCGATGCACGTGATCGATTACACGAACGCCTCGCGCACGATGCTCTTCAATCTCGAGACGCTCGATTGGGACGACGAACTCCTGCGCGAGCTGGGCGTGCCGCGCGCGATGTTGCCCGAGCCGATGCCCTCGATCGGGAAATTCGGAAGCGCGGAAGCGAAGCTCTTCGGCGCGTCGATTCCGATCGCGGGAGTCGCGGGCGACCAGCACGCCGCGCTCATCGGTCAGGCCGGCTTCACGAAAGGGCTCGCGAAGAACACGTACGGCACGGGTTCGTTCGTGGTCCTCAACACGGGCGAGGAGATCGTCCGCAGTCCCAAAGCCCTGCTCACGACGATCGCCTATTCGGCCGAACGCGGCAAGGCGATGTACGCGCTCGAGGGGTCGATCTTCGTGACGGGTGCGGCCGTGCAGTGGCTGCGCGACGGACTCGGGATCATCTCGGCGTCCGCGGACGTCGAGCAACTCGCGCGTCGCGTCCCCGACAACGGCGGCGTGTATTTCGTCCCCGCGCTCGCCGGTCTCGGCGCGCCGCATTGGGATCCGTACGCGCGCGGCACGATCGTCGGCCTCTCGCGCGGCTCGACGCGCGAGCACATCGCGCGCGCCGCGCTCGAGGCGATGGCCTACCAAACCTCGGAGGTCGTCGACGCGATGAAGGCCGACGGCGGACTCGATCTCACGGAACTGCGCGTCGACGGCGGCGCGGCGTCCAACGATCTGATGATGCAGTTCCAAGCCGACATCCTCGGCGTCGACGTCGTTCGCCCGCGCGTTCTCGAGACGACGGCGCTCGGCGCGGCGTATCTCGCGGGTCTCGGCGTCGGATATTGGAAGAGCCCGGACGACGTGGCGACGCACTGGCACGAAGAACGGAGATTCCGGCCCAAGATGAAGGACGACGAACGCGCGCGTCTCGTGCGCGATTGGACCCGCGCCGTGGAACGTTCGCGAGATTGGGATCGCTCGGAATGAATCGCGACGAAGCGCTCCGCCGCCTCGACGAGACGTTCGACGTCCTCGTCGTCGGCGGGGGCGCGACGGGGCTCGGGGCGGCGCTCGACTCGCAGGCGCGCGGCTACCGGACGGCCCTGGTCGAAGCGAGCGATTTCGCGAAAGCGACGTCGAGTCGTTCGACCAAACTCGTGCACGGGGGCGTGCGCTATCTTCAGAATGGCGACGTCGGCCTCGTGCGCGAGGCCTTGCGCGAACGCGCGGTGTTGCGCGCGAACGCGCCGCACCTCGTCCGCGAACTCCGCTTCCACCTCCCGCTCTACCGGTGGTACGAAGGCCCGTATTATTTCGCGGGCCTCAAGGCGTACGACGCGCTCGCCGGCCGCACCGGATTTCGCGCGAGCGGCGCCAACGGCGCGAAGGCGACGCTACGCGCGCTCCCCGGACTCTCGTCTTCGGGGCTGTTCGGAAGCATCGCGTATAGCGACGGACTCTTCGACGACGCGCGACTCGCGCTCGCGCTCGCGCGGACCGCGACCGATCGCGGCGCCGCGGTCGTCAACTACGCGCGCGTGGAGCGGTTGCTCTACGCCAACGGTCGCGCGTGCGGCGCGGTCGTCCGCGACGTGGAGACGGGGTCGGAGCGCGAGGTGCGCGCGAAGGTCGTCGTCAACGCGACGGGCATCTTCGTCGACGAACTCCGCAAGGCCGACGATCCCTCGGCGCGGCCGTTACTCGAACACAGTCGCGGCTCGCATCTCGTGTTCTCGGCCGACGTCTTTCCGGGCGACGAGGCGTTACTCGTTCCGAAAACCGACGACGGCCGCGTGCTCTTCGCGATCCCGTGGCACGGTCACGTCGTCGTCGGCACGACCGATATCCAAGTCGATTCGGCCGAGCTCGATCCCGCGCCGACGCGCGCGGAGGCGGAGTACATCGTCGAACATTTCAATCGCTATCTCGCGCGACCCGTCCGCGCCTCCGACGCGCTCGCCGCGTTCGCCGGTCTGCGGCCGCTCGTCAATCGCAAGAACGCGGGCAGCACGGCGAAGCTCTCGCGCGAGCATCTCGTCGACATCTCGCCGCACGGGCTCGTGACGGTGACGGGCGGGAAGTGGACGACCTACCGCAAGATGGCCGAGGATACGATCGACGCGGCGGCACGCGAAGCGGATCTCCCCGAAGTCGCGAGTCCGACGGCGCACGTGCCGTTGCACGGCAATCCCGGGCCCTCCGGTCGCTTCTCCGACGAAGCGCACGCGACGTACGGAACCGATCGCGACGAGCTCTTCGCGCTCGAGGCGGGCGACGCCGACCTCCGCGCGCCGCTCTCGGCGCGTCTTCCGTTCACGCGCGCGCAGGCGGCGTACGCGATCTCCGCCGAGATGGCGCGCACGGTCGACGACGTGCTCTCGCGGCGCATGCGCGCGACGTTTCTCGACGCGGCCGCGGCACGCGAAGCCGCACCGTGGGTCGCGGCGCGGCTCGCGCGCGAACTCGGGCGCGACGATGCGTGGCGCGATGCGGAACTCGCCGCGTTCTCGAAACTCGTGCGTTCCGACGAAGCGGCGTTCGTCGCGGCGCTCGCGTAAAGGAGCGCTTTCGTCGTCGCGCGCACGCTAGCACGATGAGTATCGCCCCGCGCGATCGTGCCGCCCTGACGCTCGTTGGAAATCGCCACTTCCGAGATACGTATCTCGCCTCGCTCGCCGCCGATATGCAGACGCGTCGCGTGACGCTGCGTATCTACGGAACGTTGCACGGGACGCTCCGGCAGCCCGACACGTTTCTCGGCACGCTCACGTTCTTCGGAACGACCGCGTTCTCGATCGCGAACGAACGCGGGACGTTCCCCGAGAGCGTGCGCATCGCCGCGCTCGATCTCGCCTACGACGAAGGCGAGGATATCGGAAACGCCACGCTGGACGGAAGCGACGGGTGGAAGGCGACGTGGGCGTTCGACGGGATCGCCTACGAAGAGATCCCCGCGATCGTCGAATCGCTCGCCGACGAGGATTAGCGGCGAGGTGACGGTCGGCGACGCGCTCGGCGAAGCGCTCGAACGCCTGCGCGCGAGCGGCGAATCGGGCCGCTTCGATGCGGTGCTCTTACTCGGCTCGGTGCTCGAGCGCAATGCGTCGTGGATCTTCGCGCATCACGACGCGGCGCTCGACGACGCGAGCGCCGCCGCCTATCGCGCCGCCGTCGCGCGACGTGCGATCGGCGAACCCGTTCCGTACGTCGTCGGCACCGCGGGATTCTACGGACGGACGTTTCGCGTCTCGCCGAGCGTGCTCGTACCGCGCCCGGAGACGGAGCATCTCGTGATCCTCGCGCGCCTCCGGTACGCCACGGGCGGGGCGACGCCGCGCGCGATCTGCGACGTCGGAACGGGGAGCGGGATCCTCGCGATCACGCTCGCGCTCGAATGGCCGCAGGCCGCCGTCGTCGCGATCGATCGGTCGCCCGACGCGCTCGCGATCGCCCGCGAGAACGCGCTCGCGCACGGCGTGGCGGAGCGGATCGATTTTCGCACGGGCGACGTGCTCGACGCGCTCGCGCCGGACGAGCGTTTCGATCTGCTCGCGGCGAACCTGCCGTACGTGCGCACGGGCGATCTCGCGCCGTCGCCCGATCCGACGTCGTTCGAACCGCGGCTCGCGCTCGACGGCGGTCCCGACGGACTCGACGTCTACCGTCGATTCCTCGCGCGCGCGCCGGACGCGCTTTCGGTCGACGGCGTCGCGTTGATGGAAGCGGGTCCCGACACGACGACCGAACTCGCGGCGCTCGCGCGCGCGGCGTTCGAACCGGGCGCGCGCGTCGCGATCTACGACGATTACGGCAAACGTCCGCGCGTCGTCGAAGTCCGTCGATCGGTCGCGGAGTCGTGATCGTCCGGCGTGCGGTCGCGCGCGATCGCGACGCGCTCGTCGGGCTCGTCGGCACGATGGGCGGCCACGACGACGTCGCCTCGCGCGCGCATCCGTTCTCGACGCTCGACGCGCAACTCGACGCGCCGAACGTGCGCGTGCTCGTCGCGTGCGACGCGCGCGAAACGGTCGTCGGCTTCGCGTCGATTCGGACGCAGTGGAGCGCGTTCGAGGACCGGCGCGAGGCGGTGCTCGCGGCGCTCGCCGTCGCCGAACGCGAGCGCGGGCACGGTATCGGTCGCGCGTTGCTCGACGCGGTCGACGCGACGGCGCGCGAACTCGGATGCGCCGTCGTCGTCCTCACGTCGCGGGTCACGCGCACGCGCGCGCACGATTTCTATCGCGCGAACGGTTTCGACGAAAGGCCGCCCGCACTGCGTTTCGAGCGCGCGATCGCCGCGAACGCGGGGACGCTCGTCGACCGCTTCCTCGCGGCGGCGGGGCGTGCCGCGACGGGCGTCTCCGTCGCGATCGCCGGACGTCGCGGCGGCGGCTCGGTCGGCATCGGCGCCGACGGCGCGCCGACCGAACTCGCCGACGCCGCCGCGGAACGCGCGGCCTTCGCGGAGTTCGTCCCGCTCGGCGTCCCGATCGTGAGCGAAGAAGCGGGCCTCGTCGGCGCGCGCAGCGTCGATCCGGACGAAGCGTGGATCTCGCTCGATCCGCTCGACGGCAGTCGGAATTACGTGCTCGGATATCCGTCGTACGCGATGTCGGCCGCGCTCGTGCGTGCGGGGCGCCCGCTCGCCGGTCTCGTCGCCGATCTCGTCTCGGGTCGTCGCTACGTCGCGCGCAAGGACGGGGGCGCCACGCTCGACGGCGTCGCGCTCCAGACGCGCCGCTCGCCGCTCGCCGCGCTTCCGAGCCCGATGCCGGGCGAGACGTTCCCGCCGTTGCCGTCGATCGGGCGCTTACGGATCAGCGGAAGCATGGCGCTCGATTTCTGCCGCGTCGGGGACGGTTCGCTCGGCGCGTTCTACGGCCTCGCGCGCCCCGTCGCGCACGCGCACGATATCGCCGCGGCGATCCTCGTGATCGAGGAAGCGGGCGGCGTCGTGATCGACGCGACGGGCGAGCCCCCCGTTCTCGAACCCGATCCGCGGCGACAGTACGGCGTCGTCGCCGCCGCGGACGAAGCGCTCGCGCGCGAGCTCGCCGGGCTCACTCGTCGCGTAGGATGACGCGGTTCGCGATGAAGGTGCCGCGGCTGAAGTATCCGATCACGGCGACGCGCTGACCCTGCTGGGGCGTGGCGCCCGTCGGGCGGATGACCGTGCCGTTCTTGAGATCGATCGTCTGCACGTTGCCGTCGGGGTGCGCGAGTTGGAGGCGGAACGGTTCGAAGCCCGCGACCGTGCCGAGGATGACGTGGTGACGATCGTAGTCGCCGCGATCCCAACGCGGTTGCCAATGCTCGTAACGCGGGACGAAGACGCCCGGCGGCGGACCCGGCGGGCCGTCGAACGGCTGCGCGAGCGCGGGCGACGCGCCGGCCGCCGTCGCGGCGAGGATGACGCCGAGCGCGAGCGTGCGCGCGCGGGCGGAGTCGAAGGTCGGAAGAAAGCGATGCGCCACGGGATTACGTCCTTTCGAGCGAGTCGTTGCGTACGTGAAACGAGCCGCCGTCGCGCATCGTCGGCGTCCGCGATGAAGGTCGCATGAGAACGATCGTCGCGGGCGCACGAGGAGCGCGCGGCGCGACGTCTGCGGGAGCGTCGGACGGGGTCACCGAAAACCGACCTCCCATAGTGGCGAAGTACGTATTCTTCACCGGCGGTGTGGTGAGTTCGCTCGGCAAGGGGATCACGGCCGCATCGCTCGGCCGCTTGCTTCGGAGCCGCGGCGTCACGGTATCGATCCAGAAGCTCGATCCGTACATCAACGTCGATGCCGGCACCATGAATCCGTACCAGCACGGCGAGGTGTTCGTCACCGAAGACGGCGCCGAGACCGATCTCGATCTCGGCCACTACGAGCGCTTCATCGACGAGGCGCTCACGCGCGTCAACAACGTGACGACGGGTCAGATCTACGCCTCGGTGATCGATAAGGAACGGCGCGGCGATTATCTCGGCGCGACCGTGCAAGTGATCCCGCACATCACGAACGAGATCAAGGCGCAGATCACGCGCGTCGGCGAGATGAGCGGCGCGGACGTCTGCATCGTCGAGGTCGGCGGGACCGTCGGCGACATCGAGTCGCTCCCGTTCCTCGAAGCGATCCGTCAGGTGCGGTACGACGTCGGCGAAGAGAACGTGATGTTCGTCCACCTCACGCTCATGCCGCACCTCGGCGCCGCGGGCGAACTGAAGACCAAGCCGACGCAGCACTCCGTCCGCGAACTCCGTTCGATCGGCATCGCGCCCGACGCGATCGTCGTGCGCACGAATTCCGAGGCGCCGATCCCGATCGAACTCAAGGAGAAGATCGGCCTGTTCTGCGACGTCCCCGCGCGCAACGTCGTGCAGAACGGCGACGCGAGCACGATCTACAAGGTCCCGCTCAATCTCGAACGCGAGGGTCTCGCGGAGGCCGTCATCAAGCGTTTGCGCCTGGAGCCGCAACCGCTCGATCTCGAGGATTGGGAAGCGATCGTCGAGCGGATCGAACATCCGCGCCATCACGTGAAGATCGCGCTCGTCGGCAAATACGTCGAACTCAAGGACGCGTACATCTCGATCGTCGAGGCGCTCTATCACGCCGGCATCTCGCACGACGCGCGCGTTGAGATCAAACGCGTCGATTCGGAGACGGTCGAGGATTCCGGCGTCGCGGCGCTCGAAGGCGTCGACGGCATCCTCGTCGCGCCCGGGTTCGGATCGCGCGGCGTCAAGGGCAAACTCCGCGCGATCGAATACGCGCGGACGCATCACATCCCGTTTCTCGGCATCTGCTTCGGGATGCAGCTCGCGTGCATCGAATTCGCACGGCACGTCTGCGGGCTCCCGGACGCGATGACGTCGGAAGTCGACGAGTCCACGCCCGATCCCGTGATCGACTTCATCCCCGAACAACGGACGATCGAACTCATGGGCGGCACGATGCGGCTCGGCGCCTACGAGTGCAAGCTCGAACCGCATACGCTCGCCGCGCGCGCGTACGGCGAACTCACGGTCTCCGAACGCCACCGGCATCGGTACGAATTCAATAACCGCTACAAGCCGTTATTCGAAGAGCACGGCATGGTGTTCTCCGGGCATCACGTGGTCGGACGGACGACGCTCGTCGAGTGCGTCGAGCTCCGTGCGAGCGAGCATCCGTGGTTCGTCGGCACGCAGGCGCATCCCGAATTCAAATCGCGTCCGACGCGCCCGTCGCCGCTCTACCGCGATTTCGTCGGCGCGTCGCTCGAACGGGCCGCCGCCGCGACGGCCGCGCGGACGGTCGCAGCACCGCTGACCTGAACCGCGCGGACCTCACGTTCGTCGTCCTGACGAAGGACGAGGCGCACAACCTCCCGCGCACGCTCGCGAGTCTCCCCGAGGACGCGCGCGTGCTCGTACTCGACGCGCGCTCGCGCGACGAGACCGTCGCGATCGCGCGCGACTACGGTGCGGAGGTCGTCGTGCGCGCGTGGACGGGCTTCGTCGACGCGCGACGTTTCGCGCTCGCGCGCGTGGCGACGACGTGGACGTGTTTCGTGGACGCGGACGAAGCGTTCGATCCGGACGCGCGCGCCGCGCTCGCCGCGCTCGATCCGGCGGCCGACGTCGACGGCTACGCGATCGCGCGGACGACGTATTTCGTCGGACGGTCGATGCGCGCGGGCGCGTGGGGCGCGGACGCGCCGCTCCGTCTCGTGCGGACGGCGCGCGCGACGATCGCGGCGCGCCCGGCCGCGGGCGGCGACGCGGACCTCCACGAGCGGCCGATCGTCGCCGGTCGCGTCGGGCGGTTGGACGGGACGCTCGAGCATCATTCGTATCCGACGCTCGCGTCGTATCGCGAGAAATTCGCGCGGTACACGACGCTCGAGGCGCGCGGCTCGCACCCGTCGGTCGTGCGGCTCGTTCGCGCGCTCGCGCTCGCACCGGCGCGCGTCGCGTGGTCGTTCGGGCGTCGCGCCGCGTGGCGGGACGGGGCGCGCGGCACGTTCGTGGCCGTCGCCTCGGCGTCGTATCCCGTCGTCGTCGCGTGGAAGGCGCTCCGCGCGTGAGTGCCGTCGACGTCGCCCTCGATCTGCCGCGGATGCCGCGGATGTCGGTCGGGATGACGGCGTACGCGGAAGAGCTCGCGCGACGTCTGCCGACCGTCGCACCCGATCTCTCGTTCGCGACGCTCGTCCGCACGAGCGGACTCGATCTCGCCGAACAAATCGGCGTGCCGTTTCGCGCCGCGCGCGCGGGCGCGCGGCTCGTGCACCACCTCTCCGTGTACGCGCCGTTCTTCGGCACGCGACCGACGATCGTGACGATCCACGATCTCATCCATCTCCGATTTCCCGAACACTTCAAACGATCGGTCGGGCCGTATTATCGGACGGTCGTACGCGCGGTCTGCGCGCGCGCGGCGCGCGTCGTCACGGACGACGAGCGGACGATCGAAGATCTCGAACGTTACCTCGGCATCGATCCGCGGAAGGTTCGCGTCGTGCCGCTCGGTGTCGACGACGCGTATTTCGCGACGACCGTACCCGCGCCCGCGGCGCGACCGTATTTCATCTACGCGGGGAATCGTCGGCCGCACAAGGATCTCGCGACGCTCGTGCGCGCGTGGGCATCGCTCGCGTCCGAGCGTGCGATCGATCTCGCGCTGACGGGCATCGACGACGGCACGCTCGGCGCGTTCGCGTCGACGTCCGCCGCGTCGCCCGTCTCCGCATCCACGTCGTCGACGTCCGCCGTGCCGTCGGGCTCCACATCCGTGCCGACGCTCGATCCGGCGAGCGCGCGCGGATGCATCCGGTATCTCGGCGATCTCTCGACGGCCGATCTCGCGCGACACTATGCGGGCGCGGTCGCGCTCGTCTATCCCTCGCTGTGCGAGGGTTTCGGCTTGCCGATGCTCGAGGCCGCGGCGGTCGGGACGCCCGTCATCGCGAGTTCGGGCGCGGTTCCGGGCGTGTTGCGCGCGCACGTGCGCGTGTT